>CALZIH010000359.1 GCA_945787305.1 uncultured Desulfobulbaceae bacterium
TTGATCAGCCACAATGGGAGCAAGGCATGAGAATGCTTGACCGCCCCCATGATTGGAACGCCTTACACAGTGACGTGATTATTTCAAGCACCTTGGATGACGGCACCCCTTCATTGTTGCAAAACTACCTCAACCGGTCTCGCCAAGAACAAGGTCATCGGAGTCCACAATTACAGATAGCTCATAACGACCAAGAATTCCAGGGCGGTGCTCTCCCTCTTTTTGATGCCGGTGGTCAACAGGTCGGCAAGATTATCGTCCTTCATAGCGTTTTGGCGGAAATTTCAGCAATGAAAAAGTTGGCCATGACGCTTATAGGCCTATTCGTACTGATAGGCGGGGTTTTATTCTCCATATTTTATTTATTTACCAACAGATTGGAAAACCGCCTTGTAAAGAGCTTTTCAACTCTTGATGAGGAAATACAGGAGCGCCAGAAGTCAGAGGAATCGCTACAGAACTACAAAAACCATCTTGAGGAGTTGGTTGATGAGCGTACCAGTGCATTAGCATCGGCAAATGCTGCACTCAGGGTCGATGAAGAACGACTCGAGGCGCTGTTGCACCTCAGTCAGCAGAGGTGGGACACCGAGACAGACCTTCTTGAGTATGCCCTGGAAGAAGGGGTGCGGCTCACCAGGAGCAAGGTCGGGTATCTGCATTTTTTTAATGAAGAGCAAGGTACTTTGGATCTTTATGCCTGGTCAAAGGAGGCGATGAAGCTCTGCGCCATTGAAAAAGATCCGCATTATCCCCTGGAAAGCGCCGGTATCTGGGCAGATTGTATTCGCCTTCGGCAGCCGGTAATCCACAATGACTATCAATACAACCCGGACAGAAAAGGTTATCCTGAAGGTCATTTTCCACTCTTTCGCCATATGAGTATCCCTGTTTTTGATGGTGACCGGATTGTCGCCGTTGCAGGGGTCGGCAACAAGAAAGAACTCTACAATCAGGCAGATGTAAACCAGCTCACTCTGTATATGGCCAAAATGTCAAAGATTTTGGAGGTGAGAAGGGCTACGGTGCAGCTAAGAGATTCCTATGTTCAGTTGCAACAAATTTTTGATTGTGCAGCCGGCGGCATGTGGATTCTTGATGAGAACTGTGTTGTGGTCAAAGTGAATCAGACCTTACTTTCAATGACCGGTTTTTTGGAAGAGGAGATTATCGGGAAAAAATGTCACGACGTATTGCCCGGTAACCATTGTCACCAGGCCGGCTGTCCTTTAAAGCGTATATTCGGAGGTGAGGGACGCCTTGAGTTTGAAGCAGAGAAAACGCGCCGGGACGGAAGCTGTTTCCCCTGTGTCATAACTGTCACGCCGTTTAAGGATCAATCCGGTACATTGATCGGCATCATAGAAGATTTTAAAGACATAACCGAACGGCAGCATTCAGAGGAGGCTTTGCGGGAGAGCGAGGAACGTTTTGCATTTCTTTCTGAATCGACACGGGAAGGAATTTTTATCCATGACAACGGTGTGGTTCTCGATGCAAATGTACAAGCTGCGCAAATGTTTGGTTATGAGCTTGCAGACGTTCTCGGCTGTTCCATTTTCGACTTCATAGCTCCCGGATCGGCAAAGAAGGTACAACAATATTTTGCAAGCAGTTCTGACGAGTACCTTGAGCTGGAAGTACAAGCAAAGGGCGGCCAACATTTTTTTGCCGAAACCATCGCCAAGGATGTGGTCTATAAAGAAAAAGCGGCGCGGGTCGTGGTCATCAGAGATATCACTGAACGAAAAAAAGTGGAACTTGCCTTGCAAAAGGCCATGGAAGAAGCAGAGGCTGCAAATCAGGCCAAGAGTGAATTTCTGGCCTCCATGAGTCATGAAATACGGACACCGATGAATGCAATCATCGGCATGGGAGATCTTCTCAGTCACACGGGTCTATCGCCGCAACAGCATGAATATGTACAGATTTTCCAGGATGCCGGTGAAAATCTGCTCAAGCTGATCAATGACATTCTTGATTTTTCAAAAATTGAGGCCGGCAGTCTGGAGCTGGAGCATATCGAGTTTAATCTCAACGAACTTTTGGAAAATATCTGTGAGATAATGGCAATTCGCGCCCATGCGAAGCGCCTGGAGATAACGCATCATATCGATGATGATATCTTTCCCTATGTAATAGGTGATCCTAATCGTCTCCGCCAGGTCCTGATAAATTTAATTGGCAATGCCATCAAGTTTACCGAGCAGGGTGAAATTATTGTTCGAGGGGAGTGTCGTAATATTAACGAGGGTATGATCACTCTGCTGTTTTCCGTCTCTGATACCGGAATAGGGGTGCCGGAGGACAAGAAGGAGAGTATTTTTGAGAGTTTTTCCCAGGCAGACTCTTCCACGACGCGAAAGTATGGCGGAACCGGGCTGGGGCTGTCCATTTCAAAACGGCTGGTGGATTTTATGGGGGGAAAAATCTGGGTGGAAAGTCGGGAAGGACAGGGAAGCACGTTTTTCTTTACTGTCCGTATGGCTAAACAGTCTAGACCTGAAAAGAGAAGGGAACAACGGTGTATTGATATTGATTTGAAAGGATTGTCGGTTCTGATTATTGACGACACCCCTGTCAATCGCCTTGTGCTCAAAGAGATGCTCAGCGACTGGGGTGCTGAGGTCCATGAAGCAGTTGACGGTAAAAACGGCCTGGCTGCAATCAATAAAGCGGCTGCCTCCGATACTCCTTTTCAGCTGGTGCTTCTTGATTGCAGAATGCCGAATATGGACGGCTTTGAGGTGGCCGAGTATATCCAGGAAAGCCCCGCCTTGACAGGGCTGACGCTTATGATGCTGACTTCGGATAATCGTCAGGAACATGCTGTCAGGGCCGAGCAACTTGGTATCAAAGACTATCTTGTCAAGCCACTAAAGCGTGAGGCCCTCTTTAATATGCTCAAAAAACATCTTCGGCATAAAGGAGATTTTTTCAACACGATTGAGGTTGCCCGGAATAAAGAGGCCAAGAAGGAAATTCGCTCTTCTTCGGCAAGGGGACCGCTACGCATTCTCCTTGCTGAAGATGATCTGATCAACCAAAAGGTTGCTCTGCAGATGCTGAA
>CALZIH010000360.1 GCA_945787305.1 uncultured Desulfobulbaceae bacterium
TTTCCAAAAGGTATTAAGCGTGAAATTTGTCACCATTTGCGATATCGGGGCTGGGTGACCATCTCTTTTGCCCTTTACTTAAATTTAACATAGATCAGTATGACAGCGAAAAAAACAATTTACCTCAAAGACTATGCAGTGCCTCCATATCTGGTTGATACCGTCGACCTGCGGTTTGAACTTGATCCTTCCGCCACCCTGGTAACAGCTTCCATGAAGATGCAGGCAAATGGCACAAGTCCTGGACCGTTGGTTTTGTACGGCGAAGAATTAGAGTTGTTGTCTGTCCATATTGACGAAAAGCCTCTTTCCAAAAACGAATACAGCTTTACTGATGGTGAGCTACGTATTGAGCACGTACCCGAGCATTTCACCATCCAGGTGAGCAACAGGATCAACCCGGAGGCCAATACAGCCCTGGAAGGGCTCTATCGATCATCGGGAAACTACTGTACCCAATGCGAGGCCGAAGGGTTTCGTCGAATCACCTGTTATCCTGATCGACCCGATGTCATGGCCGTCTTTACCACCACGATTATCGGCGACAGAGACCACTGCCCGGTCATGCTTTCCAACGGCAACCTTGTGGAAGAGGGTGAGCTTGAGGATGGTCGTCATTTTGCCCGTTGGCATGATCCCTTTAAGAAGCCGTCCTATCTCTTTGCCCTGGTTGCCGGCAACCTGGTCTGCATCGAAGATCAGTTTACCACCATGAACGGCCGCAAGGTCGGCCTGTATATTTATGTGGAAGAACGGAACCGGGAAAAATGCGGTCATGCAATGGAATCGTTGAAAAAGGCCATGCGCTGGGATGAAGAAACTTTTGGCCGTGAATACGATCTCGATCGGTATATGATCGTTGCGGTTGATGATTTTAATATGGGGGCCATGGAAAATAAGGGGCTTAATGTCTTTAACTCCAAGTATGTGCTGGCCCGTCCTGAAACCGCCACTGATATCGATTATGAGGGTATTGAGGGGGTCATTGCCCATGAATATTTTCATAACTGGACAGGTAATCGGATCACCTGTCGCGATTGGTTTCAGCTCAGTCTCAAGGAGGGGTTGACTGTTTTTCGCGATCAGGAGTTCACGTCGGATATGACCTCGCGACCGGTCAAGCGTATCCATGATGTCAACGTGATCCGTAGTTTTCAATTTCGTGAAGACAGCGGTCCCATGGCCCATCCAATCCGGCCGGATTCTTTTGTCGAAATAAATAACTTCTACACCCTGACCGTGTATAACAAGGGTGCTGAAGTTATCCGAATGATTCACTCCCTGTTAGGTGCTGAAGGGTTCCGCAAAGGCATGGATCTGTATTTTCAGCGCCATGACGGCCAAGCCGTGACCTGCGAAGATTTTGTCCGGGCCATGGAAGATGCCAACGATTTTGATCTGTCTCGTTTTAAACGTTGGTACAGCCAGGCCGGTACCCCGGAATTGGCGATCACTACCAACTATGATACAGCAAAACGCCGCTTTACCATGGTCATCAGGCAGAGTTGCCCGCCAACTCCCGAACAGAAAGTAAAAGAACCATTCTTCATGCCGGTGAAGCTTGGTCTGCTTGCAAATGACGGCACAACCATGATGGAGGAGACCCTGATTCTTCAGGATGAAGAGCAGGAATTCATCTTTGATGAAATAGTGGAAGAGCCTGTAAGCTCTGTGTTGCGCAACTTCTCAGCTCCTGTCAAAATCAGTATGAAACGAAACTATCAGGGGTTGGCCTTTCTCATGGCCCATGATACCGATCCATTCAATCGATGGGATGCCGGTCAGCATTTGGCCATGAAAGTGCTTCTCGATGGCATTGTTTCCTATTGGCAGGGACAACAGTTCACGGTGCCCGATCATTTTCAACAGGCATTTGCGCAGTTACTCGCTGATGCCCAAACCGATCCTGCATTTCTCGCCCTTGCCTTGACCCTGCCCAGTGAAAATTGGATCGGCCAGCAACGGGCAACCGTTGATCCGGAGGCGATCTTTTTTACCCGCCAGTCCTTTCGTTATAAACTCTCCGTGCAGCACAGGGATGCTCTCTGGGCGAAGTACCATGCATTGGCTTCACAACAATCCTATCATTATTCTGCACCTGAGGCAGGTAGGCGTAGTTTGCGTAACGTCATCCTCGGCTACTTGCTCACGCCCGGTCCCGATGGAAAAGTGGCTGGTGATTGCCTGCAGGCCGGGGAAAAACAGTATCATTCCAGCGATAACATGACGGAAGTGTCGGCAGCCCTTGCCGCGGTGGTCAATGCGAATCGAGAACGAGGGGACGAATTGCTGGCGGATTTTTATCAGAAGTGGAAGGATGACCCACTGGTTGTAGACAAGTGGCTGACCCTGCAGGCAACCTGCAGCCTGCCCGGTACGTTGGTCCGGGTTCGTGAATTGACCGAACACCCGGCTTTTTCCATCAAAAACCCGAATAAGGTTCGTGCATTACTTGTTGCTTTCTGCTCCAGTAATCACTGGCAGTTTCATGCCCTTGACGGAGGAGGGTACTCCTTTCTCGCCGACCATATTCTGATCCTTGACCCGATCAATCCGCAGATTGCCGCCCGGCTTGTGACCCCGCTTACGCTGTGGCGAAGATATGATGAAAAGCGACAACAGCTGATGCAGGAACAGTTGCAGCGCATCGGTGCTGAGAAGAAATTGTCCGGCGACGTGCGGGAAATAGTCACTCGCAGCTTGGCCCCGGTTAAATAGGCCTTTTCGGATACACACCGTGGAGCATCGACCGACAACCTTAAGCCGAGCGCAACTTGAGTATGTCCTTGGCGAGGCCGTCCGCCATCCGCATAAGCATATACATAAGGGCGCTTTGCGTTTGACCCCTGAAGTCTTTACCTCGTCAGATCGGGAAACCAACATTCTCATCAGCCGCTTTGCGCTCATTGACTGTACCGGCTCCATAGAGATGGGGCCCTGGTGCAATATCTCCGCCCGTTGCCGGATTTATACCCACGATCATATTCATCTTGGCCGTAAACCACTGCTTGCTCTTGAAGAAAAACACGGCGTGGTC
>CALZIH010000361.1 GCA_945787305.1 uncultured Desulfobulbaceae bacterium
CGGCGATGATTGAACCGTTAATGATGGTTTTTCTTGGTGGTATGAGCGGCGGTCTTGTTGTAGCCATGTATTTGCCAATCTTTCAGATGGCAGGCAATATTTAATTATTATTTACTAGTTAACAAAAAAAGAGGGGCATAGTATGGGTGAGTTGGTCGATATTATTGCACGCGAAATTCTCGACTCGCGCGGCAACCCGACTGTAGAGGCAGAGGTTGTTCTTGATAGCGGATTCATTGGCAGGGCAGCCGTTCCTTCCGGAGCCTCTACCGGGCAGCGTGAAGCCTTGGAGTTACGCGATACCAAAAAAAAACGCTACGGCGGCAAAGGTGTTCTTCAGGCCGTACAAAACATCAATGAGAAGATTGCCCCTGCCCTGCTCGGCTTTGAGTCTTCCACTCAAGTGCTCATTGATCAGATGATGCTTGAACTCGACGGAACAGACAATAAAAAGAAACTGGGGGCCAATGCACTTCTTGGGGTATCCATGGCTGTAGCCAGGGCCTCTGCAAGTGAAATAGATTTGCCATTGTATAATTATCTTGGGGGTGTAAACGCAAAGGTATTGCCCGTGCCGATGATGAATATTCTCAACGGTGGTGCCCATGCAGACAACAACGTCGATATCCAGGAATTTATGATTCTGCCTGCAGGAGCGGCCTCCTTTGCCGAAGCCCTGCGTATGGGAACTGAAATTTTTCACAGCCTGAAGCAGGTTTTAAAAAGTAAAGGACTGCAGACAGCGGTTGGCGACGAGGGTGGTTTTGCGCCAAATCTCCGATCCAACGAAGAGGCCATGGAGTCCATTGACGGTTTGGATGAGTCTGACTGGAAAGGATGGAAAAAACTGACCAAGGCCCTGGGAAACAAGATTCAACTGGTAGGCGATGATATATTCGTCACCAACACCAGTATTCTACACAAAGGTATTCAACGCGGAATTGCCAATTCCATCCTGATAAAGCTGAACCAGATCGGGACTGTCACCGAAACTATCGATGCCGTAGAGATGGCCCACCGAGCAGCCTACACCTCTGTGATCTCTCACCGATCTGGAGAAACAGAAGATTCAACCATAGCAGATCTGTCTGTCGCCCTCAATACCGGACAAATAAAGACAGGTGCTCCGTCGAGAAGTGATCGGGTGGCCAAATATAACCAACTGTTGAGAATTGAGGAACAGCTGGGCAAATCCGCTCGATATGCGGGGAAAAGTGCTTTTTCTTTTCTCAAATAATTTCTATTGACAGTAAAGGTCATCAAGACGTATCATATAACAGTTTAAAACAACAACAAAAGGCGTCAGTTACAACACCAAATGGAGGTTCCATCATGACCCTGACAAAAGCCAACCTGGTTGGCCAGGTGTATAAATCTCATCCCACTTTGACCAAAGCCCAGGCAACAGAATCGGTGGAGACCTTTCTTGCACTGGCTAAAAATTCGCTGGTCAAAGGAGAAGATCTGCTCTTAAGCGGCTTTGGCAAATTTAACGTTAAGGATAAAAAAGCGCGCCGAGGGAGAAACCCACAAACAGGAAACGAACTGACCCTTGATGAAAGACGGGTCGTTACCTTCAAGCCTTCGGGTATTTTACGTACCAAGATCAACTTGTAGTCGGTTAAAAAAACGCTGACGAAGGGGCATCGAAAGATGCCCCTTTTCTTTTTCAACTCCCCTTTTTCCTCACCTTCCGCATGACCCTACAAACCTGCTGTAGTCTGCTTGCCCCCGATGACATCGACCTCAATGACACCAGGTATCGCCTGCGACCATCATCGGACACCTGCACTGATCAAACCCTTGAGCAGAGTATCAGAAAATTCGGTATCCTTCATCCACCGTTACTGTTGCAGAAAAATGATAGTTATATCGTACTCTCCGGGAGAAAACGCATCAAGACAGCTAGAACAGTTGGTTTAAAACACATACCGGTCTTTACCCTTGACACATCGACGACCAGTCCATTACGTAAGCTGGAGCATTTTCTCACCCACGCCTTGATCGGCAGCAGCCTCAGTATCATTGAGCAGGCTGTTTTTATTTCAAAAGCAGCTGAGGAGGTATCACAGCAAGAGGTACTTTCTTTATTACCGCTTCTTGGCTGCAAACCGCAACGTTACAAACTGGAGGAATTTGCAACTTATCTCCAGCTCGATCCTGTAACGGTTCATGCTCTACATATCGGTCTGATCACCCCTAAAACCGGAAGTAAGCTGAACAAATTGTCCCCTGCCGACCAACAGACAATATTTAAGATGATCGATTTTTATAAAATGGGTGGATCTAAGCAACAGAAACTGGTCGACTATGCCATCGAGCTGACCATACGTACAGGTCAAAATTTGGATAAAATTGTAGAGGGTTGGCAACAGACACATGAGGAGCAGGAAAACCGCCCGCAACAGGCTGTGGCACTTCTGCGCAGACTTGAAGAGCTATGTTTTCCAGGCAAAGCAACGGCAGAAAAAAAATTCAACCGGTTCAGACGTTCGATCCAACTGCCTGAGAATGCCAACTTGCACCATACGCCTTCTTTTGAAGATGACAGGCTCACCCTCTCCATTGTCTTTGAAAATCAGGATACCTTCAGGAAGGGGTGGGACAGTATAAAAAAAATGTTATGGTGACAATAAATGTATGGATGTTGAAGGTGTTTTGTATTTCTACGTTAGCACCCTTTCTGGAAACAGTCCATGGAGTAGGGTATCCACACCGAGCCGTTGCACATCCACTTCAACAAGTTTCTCCACAACGCCAAGATCACTGGTAGAAAAGTCAGCCAGAAGCGCAGTCCCTGCACTGCCGATGAAGAAGGGGGCGACAAACAGATAGACCTCGTCAACGAGTCGCTGTTGCAGAAAAGACCCGTGCACTCCTGCCCCGCCCTCAACAAGCAGCGAGAGGATGTTATTTTCCCCAAGGACGTTTAAGACATCTTCAAGATCAAGACGATTTCGAGTGGTTGTCGCAACTCGGTGAATCACGGCACCGGCCTGCAGTAAGCGCTCTTCCTTTTCCTTTGAGGCATCTGTAGTACAGAATACCCAGGTTGCAGCTGCTGACTCTTGCTTGAGCATTTTCGAGTCAGGAGATAGACGAAGATGACTATCCAGGACAACGCGTAAAGGATCTTTGCCTTCTTGACCTTCTAAACGGGTTGTTAACGAAGGGTCGTCAATGGTTGCTGTTTCAATGCCGATGAGAATAGCATCGAGTTGATTACGAAGAGAATGAACGACACTCCAGGACTGTTTTCCGGTTATAGGCCCACCACGACCTTTTTGATAGCTAATCCGCCCATCTAGACTCATTCCGGCCTTCATCACCACCCACGGCATGCCCGTGTTGACATGTTTGATAAAGGGGTAGTTAAGTTGGCGACATTCTTCTTCACGCACCCCTTTAAGAACCTCGAGGCCATTGGCAAGAAGGTAGCTCCCACCACCGCTGGCAATGGGGTTGGGATCATGTTGTCCAATAACTACCCGGACAATGCCGGCTTCAAGAACAGCATGACTACAGGGAGGAGTCCTGCCGGTGTGATTGCAGGGCTCCAAGGTCACATATATGGTTGCACCCCGAGCAAGTTCACCGGCATCAACCAAGGCGTGGACTTCGGCATGGGGTGTACCGGCTTTCTTGTGATAGCCACGGCCAACAATCTTGCCGTCTCTAACGACAACAGCGCCGA
>CALZIH010000362.1 GCA_945787305.1 uncultured Desulfobulbaceae bacterium
TCGACCAGCAGGATTGGAATGCCGGCGTGACCTTCACCGCATTGGACATCACAGCGCGGAAAAAAGCTGCTGCGGCAATTCAACAAAACGAGGAACGTCTACAACTGGCTCTAGAAGGTGCCGATCTGGGTATGTGGGATTGGGATATACAAACCAATGCGGTCTACTTTAGTCCGCGATCTTTTTCTATGCTTGGTTTTGGTCCGACAGAATTACCTCACACCTTTGCAACCTGGGAAAATCTTTTACATCCAGAAGATAAGGAAATAACCATACAACACATTTTGAGTTGTATGCAAAAACCTAAGGCCGGGTGGAGCATAGAATTTCGTTTACGGGCCAAAAATGGCCAATACCGATGGGTTTTGGGACGAGGAAAAGTCGTAGAACATGCAGAAGACGGGACGCCTCTGAGGGCATCAGGGACACACCTGGATATCACATCCTCTAAGGTTGCGGAAGAAAAACGCAAGGAGAGTGAAGAGCGGTTTCGTGAACTTTTTAACAATATGAGTAGTGGAGTGGTAATCTATGAGGCTGTACAAGACGGGAATGATTTCATTATCAAAGATATGAATAAAGCCGGTCTGCTTTCCAGTCATCTTGAATTTCATCAGGCCATCGGTAGAAGTGTTCAGGCCGTCTATCCCGGCGTAAAGAAAGCGGGACTATTTGATGTATTTCAACGTGTATGGAAAACAGGTACGCCCGAGCATATTCCCTGCTCTGCATATCAGGATGACAGAATACGTTTATGGGTGGAGAATTACGTCTGCAAGATACCATCCGGTGAAATTGTCGCGATTTATGACGACATCTCCGATCGTAAAACAATAGAAAATAGAATCATCAAAGCGAAAGAGGAATGGACCTTAACCTTTGATGTTATGGCAGACATTGTCACTATCCAGGACACAAACATGCGTATTGTTCGCGCCAACAAGGCGGCTCATGCGCTTTTTCAAGCAAAGCCCGGAGAGCTCAATGGCACACACTGCCACGAGCTTTTTACCGGAAAACCAGAACCCTGCCTTGGCTGTCCTCTGACTGATACACTCAAGGACATGAAACAACATTCAGCAATTGTTAAGCATGAGAAAATGGGGAAGATCTTTCATGTATCCTCGGCCGTTATCCCTTCTGAAGAGGGCAGTATTCAGTATTTAGTCCACGTTGCCAAGGACATAACAGAGCAGAAGAAAACAGAGGAGGAACTCTTTCAGGCCCATAAAATGGAGGCGATCGGTACGCTCGCAGGCGGCATTGCTCACGATTTCAATAATATTCTCTCGGCTATTATCGGTTTTTCCGAACTTGCGCTACTGAATCTGCCAGAGGGCAGCAGCGCAGTACATGATATTGGTCAAGTCATCAGCTCAAGCAGGCGGGCAGCAGATCTCGTCCAGCAGATTCTAGCCTTCAGCCGCAAGAGCAATCACCAGCTGCATCCCCTTCCGCCCTATTTGATTGTCAAGGAAGCCATGAAAATGCTACGGGCAACATTACCCACCACTCTATCCATAAAAGAGCACATTGACACAGAATGTGGTTCAATTCTGGCAGATCCGACAAAGATACACCAAATTGTGATGAACCTCTGCACCAATGCCTATCAGGCCATGGAAAATGAAAAGGGCACCTTAACTGTCACCTTATGTCGTAAAGAAATATCTGAGGAGGACATTAGTGAAAGTGATACGTCCCCAGGCCCCTTTGTTGTGCTTTCCGTACAAGACACCGGCCACGGCATGGATAAGAAAACGATGGCACGGATTTTTGATCCGTATTTTACGACAAAAGAGGTGAGCAAGGGCAGCGGTCTTGGTCTGGCGGTTATTCATGGTATCGTTAAAGATTATAAAGGCTTTATCCAGGTGGAGAGCGAGCCTGGGCAAGGAACCACGTTCCATGTCTCCATTCCGGCTTTGCAAGAAGTTATTTCGACTCGGGAACAACCGGAAAAAGAGGCGGCTCTTGCCACAGGTAATGAGCGAGTTTTACTCGTTGATGATGAAAGTGGTATCGTCAAGCTGCACAAGGCAATATTGGAACGTCTTGGCTACACGGTCACCGCAACAATAAACAGTGAAGAGGCATTTGAAAAAATTCGCACACATCCTGGTGCCTTTGACTTGGTCATAACCGATCAAACCATGCCTAACCTGTCTGGCGTTGAGCTGGCCGCGAAAATCCTAAAAATAAAGCCGGACATGCCGATTATTCTCTATTCTGGCTACAGCTCGGTGATTACAAAAAAGAGCGCTTTGGCAATTGGCATAAAAAAATATGTCATGAAACCGGTAGACAGAAAAACACTTGCCGGAATTGTCAGGCAGGTGCTGGATGAAAAGTGAAATCGGCGCAGTAGGGGTTTGTTTAGATATGGGAAAAAAACCAACGATCTTTTTCTGAGGCCACCCAGGTGGTGAAAATGGATTACAGCTTTAACGAGGTCACTTGCGAGATCGACTTATTACAGCTCAGTGACGGAGGGAAATGTAATGTCTACAGCTTCAGCGATCTGGTTGCCGAAAAATTCCCCAGGCACTCCTCCAGCAAAAGGTCATAAATAGGATACGCCGCCAGGACGCCTACAATCTGTAGTGTCTGTTTCAGCGACACAATCACCTTGCAGAAAAGGAGCAACTGCTCATTCTCACTGCACTAAAGGTAAAGTCCAGGCTCATACCCTCAATGCTCGTGATGGAGTAAGGATTGTCAACCATGGAGGACCTTTCCACAAAACCTACCCCGGTTTTTTCACTCTCGTCAGTTTGGGGGCAGCGTCGGAATACGTGTAAAAAGTAGTCATGCCTCTTACTGAATTCGTGACGAGAACCTGCTGTTATTACTTTTATCTTTCTGATATTGTGATATAGCTTGTCAAGCTATATTTTATCTGACTATTTCACCTAATCGCCCTTTGGGGCGCCCGGTAGAGGGTCACCTGCTTCGAAGTCTACGCTTATCTTTCATCAACCATACGGTATCCTACAGGATAATTTTATGGTTTCTTTCGCG
>CALZIH010000363.1 GCA_945787305.1 uncultured Desulfobulbaceae bacterium
GGTTCAACGGTAACCAACCTTGGTTCCATAGAACTCCTCCCTGTTCAATACAGCTTGGCATTAAAAACCTGGTATTCCCCTCAGGTAATAGAGAAAGCACACGGGTTAATCCTCAAGGGAAACGTTCGCCACCTTCTCTTTTTTCGCCAAAGCGCCGCCCTGTTCTGCGAAGACGGTATTACGGCCACCGTAAATATTGCGGAGGGAACGAGGGGTAAGCATAGGTACGTTTTTCGAGACGGCTGGTGCAGCCAGTGCATAGCTGGAAAAACCGGTCATCGCTGTCACCATGTAACCGCACTGACCATGCTCTGCCTGCGGCGGAACGACACGACGCTACATCCTGTAACCATGGGCTTTACCGATAGCACCTGGCAGAAGATAGGACACTATCTCTATCAGCGGTTGACATCCGGCCCGTTTACAATTTCCTGGGAAGATCATTCAGATCATATGCAATTATCCGTTCTCCAGGAAGCGGGACTTTGCTTACATGTGAATCTACACCGGTCGGCAGCATGGGAGCTACAGGCACTGGGCATGAACGGCAAGAAAGAAGCAACATCGCCGGGCAAAGAGGTGCTGGATCCGATTGTAGAACAGTTGACTCGGATGACAACCACGGAAAATGAACGAGCACTTCTAGACCGGGGCAGTATCTCCAAGCAGCTGCATCGAGATCGTTCATGCTGGATGTGGTTGGCTAGGTTTCTTTTTCTACACTGTCCGGCTGAAGACATCTCCATCAAACGTCATAAATCAGGTCGATTCGTCATCCATTCATTGGGTGAAACACCTTTATTGCAACTGCTGATTCCCCGTCATCACAGTTGGGAACTGCTGGGTCAGATTGACCTGGAGCCCTATGGATTCAAGTTGCTTCCACCGGCTGAAAAGTTCAATCTGGTTCGGTTCAGCGATGAGGGCAATGCAATTCAGGTGGAAAACTGGTGCCGTCATATCGATGGTATAACACACAATCTGGCCGCACTTGAAGAACAACGTTACGGTAGCCGGTACTTCCTGGATAACAGCTTTTTTTCCCTGGCACCTGTACCCGCAGAAGAACGAATCGATGAGACGAAAAAGAAAACCCTATCCCTTTTTGACCTGGCAAACCTGGACGAACAGAAAGTCACGGGATTTTCGATCCCTTCAAATAATATTCCGGAATTCCTCCAGCGGAATCGGCAGGCTCTTCGAGCCAAGCGACACCGAGTCGCACTGGAAATTCTTGAGATGAAAATAGTAAATGAGCCTGAGACATTACAACTCACCGACTTCCAGGAAGACAGAGACTGGTTCTATCTCGCAGGATATTACGAGGTCGGTAACCGGCAGATCGACTTTACCGATCTTCTGCAGGCAACAACAGGAAAACAGCAATTTATTCCCGGCCGTCACTGGTTTGATCTCCACAACTCACCGCTTGAATGGTTTCACAACCTTGGCAGCGAACGGCTGACGGATAACGGACGAGTCAAGCTCACCCGCTCGGAACTCCTCCTGCTGGGGAGCCAGGTTCCGGCTCTAGGCACTGACATCCAAACAAATAAACAGGGTAGGCTGCTTTCATTTCTTCTGGGCCGCAAGCAAAACGATGAATCACCACCCTTAAAGACCAAACAGAGCAAACACCTGCGCAGTTATCAGGTCAATGGAGTTAATTGGCTATACAAACTACAGCAGTACGGACTGGGTGGAATATTGGCCGATGATATGGGCCTGGGTAAAACCCACCAGGCACTGGCTTTAATTGACCTGCTTGCTGAAAAATCATATCTCTTTTTAATAGTCTGCCCGGCCGCGGTTCTCTATCACTGGCCGGAAAAGCAAAAAGCATTTTTCCCCCACCTGGACATGAGTGTTTATCACGGTCCGCAGCGGGACCTTAAAGAGGCCATGAAAAGCCGGATCATCGTGACCACCTATGGTATTCTGCGCCAGGATATTGGTGAGCTGGGACTGGTCGAATTCAAGCTGGTTATCTATGATGAAATGCATCAGCTGAAGAACAAAAAAACATCTACCTTCAAGGCGGTGGAACTGTTGCTCGCCGGTACAGTTTTCGGCCTTACCGGTACCCCGGTAGAAAATAACATCCAGGAACTGGAAACCCTTCTCACTGTCTGCCTGCCCGATCTTTTTTCATCACAACCGGCTCATCAGATTTTCAAAGACGCAGACACCAGCGAACAACGACAAAGGGTACAACGCATTGTTGCGCCCTTTGTCCTACGCCGCACCAGGGAGCAGGTTCTCAAAGAACTTCCTGATCTCAGTGAAGACATCCGCCTCTGTGACCTCAGCAAGGATCAGGTTGCAGCCTACCGCCAAGCCATTGAGCAGGCAACAAATGTTGTGGATGAGCTTATGGGAGAGGAACCTTTATCGGATTACACCCATATCCTGACCACCATCGTCCGGCTTAAACAAATCTGTAACCATCTCTGTCAACTCGAAGGGTGTACGGACTGGACGCTTTACCAGAGTGGAAAATGGGACGAGTTTACCCGTCTACTCGACCAATGCCTGGAATCGGGGCTGAAAGTAGTGGTCTTCAGTCAATTTACCACTATGCTCGATATCATTGAGGCCTACTTATATGCTGAAAAAATTGATCATGTCAGCCTGCGGGGAAGAGTTACCGCTAAAAAAAGGAGTAAACGGATACAACAGTTCAACACCGATAACAAATGCCGGGTCTGCTGTGCCAGCCTCCTTGCCGGAGGCACCGGCATTGATCTGACCGGAGCCCAGGTAGTGATCCACTATGACCGCTGGTGGAATCCGGCCAAGGAGGAGCAGGCCACGGCAAGGGTGCATCGGATGGGGCAGCGCCATCCTGTACAGGTCTATAAACTGGTTTCCGTCGGCACCCTGGAAGAAAAAATTCACGGCCTGATTGAACAAAAACGTGCTCTGGCAGCTGAGCTGATCATCGAAGATGACGGTTCAATCCTGAAAAAGTTGAGCAGGAAGGAGCTGGCCGAGGTACTCAGCTTTGGCTGACAGAG
>CALZIH010000364.1 GCA_945787305.1 uncultured Desulfobulbaceae bacterium
GACGTAACCTACGAGAGATCGATGGACAAGATATCTTCCGACAACTGGAATTCAGCAGTCGTTACTCCGGAAACAATGATTGAGAAAATCAGGCCTGGGATGAGTATTTTTCTGGGTACGGCAGTTGCCGAGCCTCGAACCATGGTACGGTGCATATTCCGCTCGATTCCGGCCGGCGATTCCGGAGGAAGCCGGCCACCCATTCCGATTGATTCCGGCCACCCATTCCGGAGCAAGCCGGCCACCCATTCCGGACGATTTCGGCCACCCTCAATAATGACATACAGCTGAAAGCGGCGCTGGTTAGATTCTCAATAAACCGTTAGAATGTACCTCCAAATCTGAAATCAGGAGGTATATATGCCAGCGGAGAGATTAACCATGCGCAAAATTCGAGAAGTCTTTCGACTAAAATTTGACTGTGACATCAGCAACCGCCAAATCGCTATTAGCTGCAACATTGCCCGCAGCACGGTTGGCGAATATTTATTTCGTTTCAAGCAGGCCGCCTTGAGCTGGCCTCTGCCCCAAGACATCGACGATAACCAACTGGAGCAGCTGTTGTATCCCCAGCTGCCGGCTGTACCCGCGGATCAACGCTCCGTTCCGGACTGGTCCTATATTCATCAACAGCTGCGGCACAAAAGTGTCACTCTGATGCTGTTGTGGCAGGAACATAAAGAGCAATATCCCCAAGGCTATCAATACAGCCAGTTTTGCCATTTGTACCGACAATGGGCCAATCACATCGACCCGGTCATGCGCCAGGAGCACCGCGCCGGTGAAAAACTGTTTGTCGATTATGCCGGGCAAACAATGCAAGTTTATGATCTTCACGCCAACCAGATGCGCGAGGCTCAAATCTTTGTGGCCGTGTTGGGTGCCTCCAACTACACTTATGCGGAAGCCACCTGGAGCCAATCACTTCCGGACTGGATTGCATCCCACAGCCGCGCCTTTAGCTTCTTTGGCGGAGTTGTTCAAATCCTGGTGCCCGACAACTTGAAGTCCGGAGTCAGCAAAGCCTGTTTCTACGAACCTGATATCAATCCCACCTATCTGGATATGGCCCACCATTATGACACGGTGGTCATTCCGGCCCGCAGCCGTAAACCAAAGGACAAGGCCAAAGTAGAAGTTGGCGTTCAGATCGTAGAACGCTGGATCCTCGCCCGTCTTAGAAACCACCAATTCTTCAGCCTCAGGCAGCTGAATGAAACCATCGCCCAACTTTTAATCAAACTCAACAACACCGCCTTCCAAAAATTGCCCGGCTGCCGAAAACAGCTTTTTGAATCACTTGATAAGCCGGCTCTTAAACCGCTTCCGGTGCAACCCTATTGCTATGCTGAATGGAAAATAGCCGGTGTCAATATCGACTATCATATCGAAGTCAACTCCCACTATTACAGCGTACCCCATCAACTGATCGGCAAAAAGATCGATGTGCGGATCACCGAAAACACCGTTGAGTGCTTCTACAACAGCAAACCGGTGGCAAGCCACATCCGAAGCTACCTCAAGGGGCGTCATACCACGCTAAAGGAACACATGCCCAAGTCCCATCAACAGTGGGCGCAATGGACGCCACAGCGCTTCACCCGCTGGGCGGCAAAAATCGGTCCCCACACACAAACATTGATTGATACCATCCTTTCCTCTCGCGCTCACCCCCAGCAAGGCTTCCGCAGTTGCATGGGAATTTTGCGACTGGCCAAAAGCTATGGGGATGCCAGACTCGATGCCGCTTGCCGCAGAGCCGTGGCCATCGGCTCAACCAGTTACAAAAGCGTGGCTTCAATCCTAAAGTACAACCTGGATCAAAAACCCTTGCCAGGTCAATCCACTACTGAGGATGCCATTGATCACAAAAATATTCGCGGAGCCAACTATTATCAATAAAAGGAGGACCTCTATGCTTATTCATCCCATGCTTGACAAACTGCAAACCTTACGATTCTTCGGAATGCTCAGCGCTCTTGAAGAACAAATGAAAATGCCCGATATTGAAAAGCTCAGCTTTGAAGAACGCTTCGGTCTTCTCATTGACCGCGAGATGATCGACCGGCAAAACCGCCGTTTCAAAACCCGCTTACGTAAAGCCAAGCTGCGGCAAAATGCCTGCATCGAAGATATCGACTTCCGACACCCGCGGGGTCTGGACAAATCTTTGATGTTGCAGTTGGCTTCCGGTCAATGGATCAAGGAAGCTAACAATTTGCTGATCATCGGTCCGACCGGCGTCGGCAAAACCTATCTGGCTTGTGCCCTGGCACATAAAGCCTGCCAACTCGACTACGGTGCCTTGTATTTTAGGTTGCCTCGTCTTTTGCAGCAACTTGACATTGCCAAAGGTGACGGCCGCTACGGGAAACTGCTCAAAAGCTTTGCTAAAACCAATCTGCTGGTCATCGATGATTGGGGATTAAAAAAACTTATCAAAGAGCAAAGTCACGATCTTTTAGAAATCTTCGAAGATCGCCACCGCCTGAGATCTGTGCTGATTACCAGTCAGCTTCCCGTTGATCACTGGCATGAAATTATCGGCAATCCAACCCTGGCTGATGCCATCTTGGATCGGCTGGTTCATAACGCTTACAAAATTAATTTGAAAGGAGAATCTATGCGTAAAAAGAAATCTAAATTGACTAAAACTTAAAAATTTGAGAAATAGTTAAAACCAGCGTCGCTTCGCTCCGATCGGTGGCCGCTTTGCTCCGGTTTGGGTGGCCGGCTTCGGCCGGAACAGGCGGCCGACTTCCTCCGGTTTAGCCGGCCGAGATCGCCGGAATAGGCAGTACGGCATCTGATGACGTCTGATGCCAAAAATTTGGAAGACCTCGAACTAATCCAACTGGTAAGTTTCGGAGATGCAGTCTCGCGGCAGACGCTCCAGTCCCAGAACTTTCGCTTGAAAACATTTTTCTCCGGCTGGGTGGCGGACGAAGCCATCGAAGAGGGTCAGGTGGATCTGATACCCAGTCGGTTCGTGAAGATACCCCAACTGATT
>CALZIH010000365.1 GCA_945787305.1 uncultured Desulfobulbaceae bacterium
TTCAAACCCCTGGTGAAACTTCGGTTGACCGGTTGCGGCTACTGTGGCCAGGGTCCGGCCATGAAACGAGCCGGCAAGAGATATTATCTCATATTTACCAGGTCCGCTGTGGATTCTGGCCAGTTTGATCGCGGCTTCATTGGCTTCGGCCCCTGAATTGGCCATAAAAACCCGGTCAGCAAAGGTGTTGGCGCAAAGTAATTCGGCCAACTCTATCTGCGGCTTGGTATGAAAAAGATTTGAGACGTGCATCAACTCCCCTGCCTGTCGACAAACAGCCTCGGTCACAGATGGGTGGCAATGGCCAAGAGAGCAGACAGCTATGCCTGCTAGAAAATCGAGGTATTCTTTGCCGTCCGCATCCCAAAGCCTGCACCCCTCGCCTCGAATCATAGCTGCCGGAAACCGGCTGTAAGTTCCAATAAACACCTGTTCACCCCTAGTTGCCCAGTCGGCATTACTCATGATACAATCTCCGTCCCAATCCCTTCCGGGGTAAATATTTCCAGTAATATGGCATGCTCCTGGCGACCGTCAATGATATGGGTCTTGGTTACCCCACCATTCAACGACGATTGGCAGCCGCGAACCTTGGGAATCATACCACCCCCGATAACCTCACGGCTGATCAGGTCCTCAATTTCATCCCGCTTAATTGTTGATAACAACTCACCTTTATCATTTTGTACCCCTTCCACGTCGGTGAGCAACACCAGCTTGACGGCGCCAAGTTCCGCGGCAATGGCACCGGCCACCAGGTCGGCGTTGATATTAAATGCCTGGCCATCCTCTCCCACGCCTACCGGCGCGATAACCGGTATAAAATCCTGCACATCAAGGGTCTGTAAAATTTCAGGATTCACCCGGGTTACTTCACCTACACGACCAAGATCAATGAGTTCCGGCGGCCGGTTAACATCATCGGGCTTGGTGTGAATTTTCATCTTGCGCGCCTGCACCAGGTCACCGTCACGCCCCGACAACCCCACCGCCTTACCACCGCAATGATTTATCAGGCCGACAATCTCTTTGTTAACTTTGCCCACCAGCACCATTTCAACCACATCCATGGTTTCCCCGTCGGTGACCCGCATTCCCTGAACATAGCTGGGCGTAATCTGCATCTTGTCAAGAAAACGATTGATCTGTGGCCCGCCGCCATGGACGATTACCGGATTCAGTCCAATGTATTTCAGTAAAATGACATCAAGGGCAAAATTTCGCTTTAAGTTTTCATCAACCATGGCATGGCCCCCATATTTGATGACAACTGTTTTTTCGTTAAACTCGCGAATATAGGGTAGGGATTCTATAAGGACCTTGGCTTTGGCTATGCTTTGCTCCATGGTGTACTCCGTTATACTTCAAAAAATTATTTTGACTTCAGCCTTTCAGCAATATTTTTTCCAAGCTCGACTGCCGCTGCCAATGCATCGGTTTGTTCTTCAAATGTGTTGACCCCAACTGAAGCAACAGTCGCGTCTTCACCATATAACATTTTTATCCCGGACATCGTACACTCATCTCCATGACCGCATTTAATGCAGGGAACATTCCCCTTAACCCGCACTTCACCAACAAACTCCATTCCTTCCTCCATCATGTAAAACCGGATAGCGTTGACTCCGAAATCGCACGCTGGCGGTAACATTGCATTATCAGCAGGAATCGCGCAGGTGATTACAGCTCCACCTGGTTTTCCCGCCATATACCCATGTGTATGCCTGAGCGGGTAGAGTCGTTCGATAAAGGCCTTTGTACGGGCGTCCAGAGATGAATACGGAGTAAATCCGGCAATTATCAGTGCATCGGCTTCTTTGGCTTTTTCTGCCAACAGCCTGCCATCATCCTCAATGACGCATATATTGGTTTTTAAACATCCTAAACAGGCCTGACATGGGGCAATAGAATAGTCCTTGAGTTTGATAAACTCTGTTTGAAGACCGGTGGATTCCAAGGCAACTTGCAGCGCTCTATCAGTGTTACTGTTTTTTATAGGGGAACCTGACACGCCGAGTACTTTCATAGTAATCTCCCATAGTCTTATTAATGTAGATTTTCTTTCATCAACCTTAACAAACTGTATTTACATTTTTATTTTCTGGCGTCCACATGGTGCTGCCCTGTGAAACAGTACAGGTTCATTGATGTAATTCAAAAACTTGAGAAGACCTTAACAATGAAAATGCAGCATTCCATCCTCCAGCCATGTTGTTTTAGGGATAGTGTTTATTTATGCATTCAGGACAAACGCTATGACTGAAATCTGCTTCTGAATGCTGAGCTATATATTTTTCCAACTCATTCCAGGACCCCTAGTCATCACGTATCTTCTTGCAAAAGAAACAGATAGGGATTACCCCCTGTAAGGTTTTTATCTCGCGTATAGCCTGCTCTAATTTTAAGGTGCGTTCACGAACCAACGCTTCCAGCCTGTTGCGATACCCATCTAATTCCATTTCAGTTTTTTTACGATTAGAAATATCACGTATTATTGCACCAATATATGTGTCTTTTTCAAGAGAGACAAGAAACCCTCTTACTTCAACGTCTATATATGATCCATCCTCTGCCAGCAAGCGTATTTCTCGTGCCGGTAACTGATTTCCACGTGAAATTGTGAACATATCCGCCTTAATTATCTCACGGTCATCGGGGTGTATAATTTCAAAAGCATAGGTGTTTATAAGCTTATTGAGTGGATAACCAAGGGCTTTTTCGGTGGCTTGATTGGCATAGATGATTCGACCATCGGCGTCATTGAGGTGAATCATGTCGCTTGTCGTATTGGCTATTGCAAGAAAATATTTTTCAACGTCGATCATTTAATTGAACATTTCAAGGTATTCTGAAAAATGTGTACAATCCACTCCATGTCAACGATGGAACGAGTATCTCTCCAGGCACAATATTATGGCCATTCATTAAATTCACTAATAAATACGTCGAACATACGGCGGTGAAGGGTGACTTTCTAGAAAAATATCTATGATACCAAAACTTTATACT
>CALZIH010000366.1 GCA_945787305.1 uncultured Desulfobulbaceae bacterium
AATCACCACACTTGTCTTGGATACCAAAGGCGCGAGGATTTTCTTCAAATCGTCCGGATTGGAATGCTGAAGAGGGATAAGCTGAGTGACGACCTTATCTTCCGGAAAGTATTGATCGGCATCACGGATTGTGGCAATACTTTTGGAACGAGCCTGTACCGCCGGAACAATTTTGGTAATTGAGCCACTGGGGACCGTTGTGAACCCATGGACCTCCAGGACCGATTCAAAGACCTTATAAGCATCTTCTTCCGATATCCTGGTCGGTGAAATGATGGTCACCTTTCCCTTAACCGCCCGGTCAATGACAAAATTCTTTTTAGTCAACTCACTTATGTATTTAATAAACACATTGATATCGACATCGTTAAAATCAATGGTTACATAACGCTGGGATGAAGAGGACGACTGTCTCGATATTTCGGGTCGGGCGCCGTAAACGGTTCCGCTGACGAAAAATGCCATGAGAAACAGCAAACACGGCAATGAAACATAAAATATAGAGTTATATTTACGCATGTAAGTTGTATGATGTAGTAAGCTCTGCAGAATTTGCAGAATTTTTATTCTTCCCCGGTTTCCAGCCATAACAGTAGTTACTCCATAGGACCTTCCAGTTCTGGCATCTCTTCAGGGATAGGGGGTCCGGGCACACCTTGCGGAACCTCGCCTTGCGGCCCTTGAAATATCTCAGCCTCCTCCCCAAAGAGCTCGGCCTCGCCCATTAGCGGTTCCTCAGGCTCTTCAACGTCTATAGGCTCCTCGTTTTCCTGTGCAGCCTTATTCTGCCTGAAACTAATTCGACGATGAGGTACGGCCCTGGGCGGCGAAGAAGTTCTTTCTCTTGAAATGGAGGTATTGGGATTTGCCGTCCTTGGCCTGGAGACAGCCCCACTGGTTCGGCCACCACTCCCTCGACCGCCTCCACCCTCGGGATCTTTAATGACAAGAAGCTGCTTCTTGCCATTTAATTCAAGGATAACTTTTCCCCGTTCAATTGACGTGATCAAGGCCCCCTGAATGGAATCTCCCACCTCATAAAGCTCCTGTCTTTTCTGCTTCTGATCGATAATAATTGCCCTTGCGTCCTGTTCACGACCACTTACCGTCCCATGGAGGACCAATTTCAATTTTGTTTCTTCCGGCTCTTTCTCAACCACTGGCGGCGGTTTCTTATCTTTGGCTTTCACCTTTTCTTGCTCAAGAACCGCCTCAAAGATATTCCTGGCAACTATTATCTGATAATTACCAGCTTTCTGCAAGTCCTGGCTTGGTTTTTCAGCCGGTGTTTCCACGGCAGCCTGCTGAGGAACAACTTCAGGTGGAACAAACAGGCGTTTTTCCAGACGACCGTACCACAGGCTTACCCCGGCATATACCAGGACAAACAGTATACCAAGTTTTACGGCTATACGAACCACGGCTACCTTGTACTCCCTTGCATGGTTTTCAACGCCTGTGACAACGACCCGGCAAAAAGAATACCAGGTTTGGCAGCGGTACCGTTTATGGTGAAGGGTAAACCCTCTTCTTTGAGATGCGCGCGAACAACCTTCACCATCTCTTTATTCTTCAATTCGGCAAACATTTCAGAACGGGGACTCACGCTGCCCTTAAACTGCAGCTGGCTGTCGGCAAGAGTATCCCCAGCCTTGATCTCACCACTGAAGGTACCGTTCATCCTGGTCGACACAAGGTTTCCCTTCTCAAAAGTCCATTGGCCATTGGTATAACTGAAACCGGATTCCATTTTCGAATACGGTAACTGCTCAAGGCCCAATACAGGTTCCCTGAACTCAAACGTTCCGTCAATAACGCTCAGATTCCCACCAAGCTGCAACTGCCGGACAGCCTTCCATGTTCCCTGACCGGAAAAATCACCGTTAACGGAACCGGTAAATGTTCGCTCAAGATGCTGCCCAAGTATATCCAGCTGTTGCAGCTGAAGACCTTCAAGGTTACCTCGACATTCAAACTGTGCAGATTCTTGAGAAAGAATCAGTTGGCCACGCACTGTCCCCTTTAACATCCGCAGGGAATAGTTCATCACCCTATCCTCTCCAAAGAGATGACTCAGGTCCGGTGAAATGGCAAAACGATCGAAGGTCAACAATGATACCTCACCCCCAGCCGGGGCTACTTTTACGTTTGTCAGCACAACGCCATCGGTCGGTGCAAGCTCCAGCGAGCCGATCTTCCAATTGAACTGGGAATACTGCCTGTTCAGTTGTTGCTCCAGCCACCCCCTAGCCGCATCCGCTGGAAACAAAAACCAGAGAAGGCAGACCATGACAATTATGGTATACAGCAGGTATCCCGTCGATGACAGTAGCCAGCTCAGTATCTTACCAATCATGACCTTGCTTCCGCTTATTCAACATTCTGCCTGTTCTGATCAATGCTGATGACCTGCATGATGACATCAAGGGTTCCTTTTGCCTTCTTGTTTTCCTGAATGGATATCCGTTTTATGGTGACGACATTCTCAGGCGATTCAATACGTTGTAGAAAGGAGACCAACTGTTTCAGACCGATGGTCTGCAGTTTCATTTCAACCAGGACCTGCCGAAGCACTCCCTCTCCGGTTACGGTAGATGGTTTGAGATAGGCTATATGATCCTTTATTTTCGTTTCCGTGGCCATCTTTTCCAAAAAAGAAAACAAGCTGAAATTGACGTTTCTGCGGGTCAGTTGTTCTTCCAAGCCATCACTCTGCTCATGCAGCAGGCCGTACTGGACCTGCATATCCCGCATTTCCGTTAGGGCCAGCTCCCTGGAAGCAATGGCCTTGCGAAGCCGCTTGCGTTTATCGACAAGCGGCAACAGCACAAACTGGACAACAACAAAAACCAGTAGCAGGCTGCCGCCGATAATCAACGCAACTTTATCCCGTCGTGACAGAGCCATCAGGAGGTCTCCACCAGCTGTAAACGGATTTCAAAACGAATAGAACCTTTTTTCTTATCCGCTGTGGCCGAAACGATTTT
>CALZIH010000367.1 GCA_945787305.1 uncultured Desulfobulbaceae bacterium
CACACGTTTGCGATTGACTCCAAAATCATAATAACCGATCCTGGCTGCGGACCGGAGATGGATAATGTGGCTATCGCTGTCAAGACAACAGTTCAGGTCATCGGCAAAACGAAATATTCTGCTGCGGAATACGGCATGGACACAATGATCATCCGCTTCTACGATTTGGCCGCCCATGTCAACAAGGACCTTCTGCAGAACCTGCCAGGCCTGTTCGGCTGACCCTGAAAAATGAAGCGGTTCAACATGGGATCGGCCTTGAGGGGCTTTGCTGGAAACGCAGTTCGGTTTGTCGTGACATGGCTGCAGTGCCTTTTTCATGACCTGTTCTGTGTGATGAGGAGTTGTCCTGTTCGGTTCCTGCTCTATGTTGAACACACTTTTTGCGTTGAGCGATGGATTGGTAATCAACATAAGCAATAAAGCAGTTCGCAATACAGCTTTCACAGGTGAATTATATGGTTTGTGAACTCGAAATTTCTCCCGTTGGCTGCATCATTCATGTGATGGCGCAACGTTGTGGTGATGACCTTAAAGGCAATCTGTTCCCATGGAATGTCTGCCCAACGGAAAAGTTGAACTTCCGAACTTTCGCTGGTGGGTAAAAAGGGGCAGGAAACCAGTTTTGCCCGGAAAAGTAAATAAAACTGACTGATAGTGGGAAGGTCGAAGAGGCGATAAGGTCCACACAGTTCCACTTGGGCACCGCTCTCTTCAAAGGTTTCCCGGATCGCACCTTCAGCAGCACTTTCGTTGTTTTCCAAATACCCGGCAGGCAAAGTCCACTTGCCAATTTGTGGGTTAATGCTTCGTCTACAGAGAAGAACATGCTCATCCTGCTCGACAATACAGCCGACCACCAGTTTGGGATTCTCGTAATGAATGGTGCCGCAATTCCTGCAAACAGCTCGCTTTCTGTTGTCCCCCTCAGGTATGCTCGTATCTGTTTTTGCCCCGCAGATGGAGCAGAATTTGTTCATCATGTATTGTGCCTCATTACATTGATCGATACCTGCAGCCGGCAGACTCATTTCCGGGTTTTATTTCCGGGGAAAAATCCCTGCTGAAGAGATACCTTTGATAGTGAACTCTTCACTGTTGACAAAACTTGCGAAGGTGACCATGAACCCTGCTGCAGCCTGTCCCATAAGGTATTTGTTTTCATACAGTTCTGCCAGTTTTTTCCGCTTATCCTCTTTCTCTGCACAATCAAAATATCTGCTGAAAAGACCATCAAACGGGTAGGCCTCGCCATCATAAATATTGCTGAACCGGTCCTCTTGACCATACTGTAATACCTCCATTAAGAGCTGACGCTGCTGCTGTGGATTTTGCAGATGGTAGGCAAAGATATGCAATAAAATCGACTGCGCCTCTCGTATGCTGGCAACCGCCAAAGCAAAAAATAACTTCTGCGAGGCGTGATCGAGCTCTATTTTCATATCTCGGAGGATGGACAGGAAAACGGCATTTTTATACAGCTGATACAGCCGCATGGAGCCGTTGATCTTGCCGGAGACAGGGTGGGGCTGTTGCAAGGATAATCCCTGGTAGCAGTTGACAAAAAGAATGTCGAATATGGTTTGGTAGCAATGGGTGTGGTCGGTGAAATCATGGAGATCGATTCGCAGATCAAGGGTGTTGTCAAGTCGGTCCGCCAGCTTGATAGCGGTCAGTTCGGGTGTGACTCTGGCATGTTCCAGAAGGCGTCCCAGGTAATCGTGATATTGTTGGTTCGTCTTCTTGGTCAGGAAATGAATCCGTTCGTTCAGAAACCAATTGGCATTAGCGTCAATCCGCGTAAGTAATGAGTGGTATTTTTGCTCCAGGCGCTGCCAGCTTTTATTATCATAAATTTCAGGTATGATATCCTCATTTTTATCATGCAATAGGGCGGCAAGCAGGTCGAGTGTCGATAAATGCTCCTTGGCTTTGGCCAGAAGCCCAACCGTGCGAATAGGGTGGAGGATTGCCAGAGGGCCCAATCGTCGTTTTTGCTTACCATAGGCCTCGTCAAGGTATGCAAGGGCTTCGAACAGGAAGTGATCGGTTGCTTCCGGTGTTTTATCACCGATGATCAGGCTCAAAATTGCCTGCCAATTAATTGGTTCCCCGGAAAGCTGGTAGTTTATATAGGAAGAAAGGGAAATGTAATCCTGTGAATTGATTAATGGCTCTCTGTGGCGTTCCTTATATAAACGGTTCATGAGTTCCTCCCATTTGCTCAACAGTTTTTCTGGTTACCGGTTCTTCCTTTATCTCAGTTCGTTGAGTTGCTCTTGTAGAGAATGATCTACTTTGCAAAAAAATCCAAGCAGTAAGAGTGAAAAAGTGCAGGCCGATTTAATTAACCCACTACTGGGTGCAAGAGCGTAGCACTGAGCGACCAAAGGCCGTCGCGCTATACTAGAATATATGAATGTGATTACCACCGAAACTCAGCCAGTTTTGAAGCAGACGCTGTAATGCATCGATAACACAGAGAATACTTCGTTCCAGAACGTCATTCCAGCGAAGGCGGGAATCCAGAGTAATTGGCTAGACCGCATAGATTCCCGCGGGAATGACGAACAGTAAGGCTGAAGCTCGGTGGTAATCACATATATGAATGAAGTAACCTTGAAAAATGGTATTTTCGCCCAATCTCGGCGTTATGCTCAAAATTTTATCCTGGGAATATATTGTCTGTGGTAAAATTGTTCGCATGCCTCGGAGTCTGCGCTTACCTCGAACGAGAATCCTCATTTTTCAAGGCACCCTACAGTCTTTGCAGGTAAGGATGTGGCATGTGTGTATCATTGCTGGTAAATTGATTGAAAGATAGCATGAAATGAAGGTCCACATGTTTCTGATTGTAAGGCAGCGGGAGATCATCATGAAAAAGATTATTGTCGTCTTGGTGGTTGTTTTGTTATCTGCCTGTGCCACCATGCCCAAGTCATGGCAACACGATTCGGCCAGCAGGGACCGGTATCAGGCC
>CALZIH010000368.1 GCA_945787305.1 uncultured Desulfobulbaceae bacterium
CGATTGTGCTGGTGCTGGAAACCAAGAGGCGACGCCAGATCATTGGGCTTATATCCAACAGCACCACTTTCAATTGATATATGGAGAATTCTTGGGTTTCGAATTTGATGCAACCATAGCATTATACATGTACAAGGCAAGGGTACCCTAAAACCTCCCCCGGTTTTTTTCACTCTCCTATATGGAGAGTGAAAAAATCGGGGTAGATATTAGCGTTTCGCGCTCCTGACACACTCGGGTCACAGAGAAAAGATGTGCTTCAAGTGGCGCTTGCACAGATAAGAAATTGACTTAGAGCATTCTAAAGGATTAAATATACAGAGAAGTACATAAATATGGTTTATGAGAATCGGCTGTAACGAGTTTATTCCACTACCAGTAATGGTCTTATCTTTATTGTGATTATTGAAGGAAAAGCTTGTGTATCATTACAGACTTTCTCTGAATATTCTTGTCGCTAACCAGCGAAATAGTATTTATAGCGGAAGCTCATGGAGAAAAATGAGGTGAAATGGGACGATATACCTTCTCTCGAGGGGTTGGGAGTAGATTGGGAATTTAAACCTGAGAACCCTTTGGGAAAAAGGGCTTATGTTCGCCTGACCCAAAAAGAACTTAATGAACTTTTTCTACAAAAACATTTTCCAGTAAAGCTTGTTACCGAAAAACGTAAAGTTAGAGCATTTCTTGTTGATATTTCACAAGGGGGAGTGTCTCTACATGTGAATGATGCAAACTGGAAAGTATCAGAGCTTGTGAAATTAGGTTTTTTTCTTGGAAATGAGAAGGTTATTTCCAGAGGTAGCATCAGGAATGTACGTAAGGAAAAAGGTCGCGTTTTACTCGGTGTTGAGTTTGTTGGGTTACCCGAAAAAAATTATGACTATATTGCGGGCTTATACTCTTCTCTTAAAGTTGTCCCCATAACATAGGAAAGGAGAGCGAAAAAACCGGGATAGATATTGGCCTTGCACGCTCCAGTGCCAGATACCCAGCAACACTTGTTTCAATACTATAAAACAGATTCTGTGGTCTTGGCCATGATAAAATCATAGCATCGTATCTATACAAGACAGCCGTACTTTAAGGTCTAGCCCGGTTTTTGTTTTTTTCACTCTCCATATAGGTTCAAGCCCCGCAAAAATGGCACCGCAAACTCCATTTTCTACTGTAAATACAGGATATTAGCCTTTCCCGCTGCATAATGTAGCAAAAATTGGTTCCGCGCCTCGAATTATGGGACCTAATAGGTTGAATACGTCGGAAAGGCCCCTTTGGTTGACACTTATCTCCTTAATTAATTCTTATAGATATGACGATTCTTGGTAAAACACTCAAAACATTTTCTGCAAAAAAACTTGCAATAGAAAACATGGGTGCGAATTTTTATTCTATTGAATGTTTGTGATATTTTAAATTGATTGTTATTGGATCAGGAGGCCGATCATGGCAGAAAAAACCGACCCAATACTCGCAAAGAAAAAACTTCCATTGAATATTGATTCCTGGCACGAAGTAACCGCCGCCTTTGAAAATGATCTGTACCTAAAAAACCAGTCCGACGCCACCATCACTACCTACGGTGCCTGCCTCAATGTATTCAACAACTTTTACCTTCACAATCTGAAGAAACCAGGCCCCTATGTGACTCGGCTCCAGGAGAAGGATCTGAGTTCTTTCATCGACTACCTGCGGCATGAACGCCAATTGACTGCCGCATCCATAAATCGATACATTGCTGCACTACGTTCTTTTTCAAAATTTTTGTTCATCAATGGGCTGCATCGCAAAATGCTGACCAGTAGCCTTAAAACCTTCCGCGTACACTCTGATCCCAACCCTCCTCCTCTTTCAAAAGCGGAAATCCGACGCCTGGTCTCGGCCATTGATTTGAACGGGAGAAATGGTTACCGGAATCTGGCCATCCTCCAGCTCTTTTTGCAGTGCGGTTTGCGAGTAGGAGAACTTGTACGGCTCTCGCTTGATGATGTGATCCTTTACCAAACCACTGGCAGAGTTCTGGTCAGAGATGAACAAAGACGCGGCGGTCGTGAGGTGCCACTGAATAAAACCGTCCGTCAGGCCCTTTTGCAGTATCTGGATACCAGGGGGCCTGTTGCCGGGCATGACCCCTTGTTCATCTCTGAACGGAAAAACCGTATGAGCGTGGCAGCAGTCCAACACATGATTAAGCGCTGTTTGTCTCAGGCCGGACGAGAGGATCTTTCCACCCATGATCTGCGGCATCATTTTGCCGCTAAATTTTATGCCCAATCTAGAAAGCTGGGCGCCACTCAGCAGGTCCTCGGCCACCGGGATATCAACACTACCGCACGATACGCCAAGGCTACGGACGCGGAAATCGAGGGAGCCATCGATGCCCTGGACCACTAAGCCTCAATTATCCTATGAGGTTGAATTTGGCCAAAGCAGGATAGCCAGAAAAGGCAACGTATACCCGTGGCTGCCTGCCATTATCGATGAGGAAACGCTTGCCGAAATTACCACTCTTGAAAGCGGAGAGCACACGTTTATCTCGCGGCAGGGAAGAGAGCGACGGCAGTATTTATCCAGCCTGTATTTAAAGGCCGCTTCAGTTCTTGGACATTTTCATTTTGAACCCAGGGAGCTGCCCCTTCAATTTAGGCGAAAAATGGCCTCCCAGCTGGGATGTGACCAGCAATTTTCCCGGATACTGACCATTGATAAGGCAGAAAAAAGCCGGATTGTTTCTCCTGTCCGCTCCTATCTCAGCTTAGACAAAGTCACGGAGGCTGCCCTTGTTGATCTGAGGATATGGTTGGAGAACAATATTGCTAAAAAAGAAACAGAGATTCCGATGGTTGTCAATGCAGCCGTCATTTATCTACGTGAGAGAAAATTTGAGTTGCCAACACGCAATAAGTTGAACTCAATTTCAGACAAAGCCATCAAACAGGCGGCTGAAAATTTCATAGCTGGAATCTCTGACCAAAGGGAAATACCTAGAACGGCTCAAAATACCTGTTCCCATGGCATCCCCCAATAACTTGGTATTGGAGTTACAACGGATTGCCCAGCTCAGGGAGTATATCCCACAAGACATTCATATTGAGAGCACCTTCCGTCTTCACCTTGAGAGTTTTGCTGAATTGACAAGGCGTTATACTGCTCCGGAGATTGATCAAATCCTGAAGAAAAAACAGCGAACACTTGTCCTGTGTTATCTTATCGAACGGCACGCAAAGCTTTTGGATGCTGTTGCAGATATGGCGATCCGCGTTTGGGAAAATGCCAATCACCATGCCGATGACTACGCCAATGCCCGAGCAAAGGCGCTGGCTGAAGCGTATGAAGCCAGGGATAACGTGCTTAAATCTCTTCTGAAGGTCATCAACACAAGCCAAAGTCCTGATCAATTATGGGACGGTGTCCACCGCTATAAAAGCCTGGAAGAGTATAATTCTCTTTTGGATGATATTGAAAAATCCAAGAGCTGGCGTTCTTGCCACCGATCGAAAATTGAAGATCACTACTCCTCATTGAGAAGGTTCCTCCCCTCTTGGTACAAGACCATCCCTTTGGCAGCCACGGTGTTGAATAATACCATTCCCAAAGCTCATGCGTTTATGAAAGCCCACGACAAGGACAGCGCGTTGCCCACAAACGGGTGTCCGACCGATTTTTTGGAACAGCCGTGGAGACGCCTTGCCATCAGACAGTATGCTAGAACGGGAGAGATTCTGCGGGTTGTAAAAAAGCCTTATGAGCTTGGTTTATATGATGCGACTGTCCAAGGTCTTAAGCATGGGAATATTGCGATCCCTCAGGCACATCGTTATGCACCGAACACTATGACCCTATGCTGGAGCGGCTGGACACTGGCCTGGAACGGTATGACCATGAATATGATAAGTATAAAAAGACGTTTTGGGTCAATAAAGACGGAACGTTAGGCTTTTCAAGAGTGCCGGGCCAGACTATTCCAAAACGGCTGAAAAAGGTCAGAAAAGAAATGAGCCGGGTAATGCCCAAGGCCAGTATTTTTGATGTCTTACTGGATTGTCACCGATGGACTGGATTTCTCAATGCGTTCAAACCCACATCCGGAAGACAGAATATGCCTGATGAGGAGAGGTTACGGTATGTTCTGGCAGCGCTTTATGCATATGGGTGCAATTGCGGGCCAGCCCAGGCCTCCCAGGCGTTGAATATTTCTCAGAACCAAATCGTTTATACACGCCGCAGGTATATGCCAACAGAACACCTGATGGAAGCGGCATCCATGTTAACCCAGATGTATCTGCAAACCCCTATGGCAGCTCGATTGGGAAATATCACCAATGTCCTTATGACCGATTCCATGCAGGTCAGAACATTGAAGAAAAGCCTGATTGCGCGGCAGCACCACAGGTATCTGAGCGGAAAGAGTACATTGCTATTTCAACACATCACCGAGAATTTTATATGCCTGTTCACTCAAGCACTGATG
>CALZIH010000369.1 GCA_945787305.1 uncultured Desulfobulbaceae bacterium
CATGACTAAAAAAACAGGTATAACAAATAAACTCAGGAGAAAGGCTCCGTTCTGGCGGCCACTGCCGCTGAATTCATTATAGAGGAGAAAACCCCAAACCACGAACAGGTAACCATAGACCAGAACGTGCCAGAGTCCGGCTAACTGCTGAGTAAGCCAGCCGGCATCGCTACCCTCCTCCTGACCGGAAAGGATATAGGCCGCAACCTGGCGACGGTTAAGCTGAGAAACAGCTGCAATCAATATGAGCAATACGGTGGCAAAGCCAATAGCCAAAAGTGATATGGATGTTGGCTGGACACCGACTTCCCGAAAAAGAGCTAATAGTGCAACTACGGTAATCACATAGGAGGAAAGAAACAAGAAACTGCCATGCAATCGGATGGCACCATTATCAGATATCGGCAACAAACGCAGCTTTGATTGCCCCGGTGAAGTAAACAGAAGGGACAAGAGCCGAACCAAGCGGATGGCGATGATGATGAACAAGAGGTCCAGGAAAAGGTACCGAAGGGCCTGCGGCTCGGTCAGTGGACTCCAAAAATACAAAAGCAGTGAGGAACCGGCAAACACGACCAAATACACGACAAACGGCAGCTGTAGTAAAACAGCCGCCCAAAAGCGCATCATGCCGTCGAGTTCCGGCATCATTTGTTCCTGGAACTGTTTCCTCACCCTGCCGCTCATTCCACGAAACAGCAACTCGACAAGAAAGGCTGCAGAGAAGAGAAGAAGGAGACGTCCAATATTTTTCCAGGCAGTGGAGGGGGAAGAATCTGCTGCAAACTGCCGAAACATCCACTGTAAATCAACAGGCAGGGAGCGGGCCTGTCTCCAGGCCCGTTGCAGACGGTGTCCAAAATTATTCCCATTTTCACCATCAAGGATATGTAAACCTTTGGCAATCGGTGCAACAAAACCTCCTCTTCTCACCTCTTTTCCAGAAGAGGCGTCGGCCTGTTTCTGCAACTCGGCAACAAGCAGGGAGCGAACCTGCTCATCACTGAGCTTCGCCAAGACTGAATCCACCTGATCTGGGGAAACGCCTTCAAGAGATACGTCCTTTTTGCTCTCTGCGGCCTGAACATGAACAGTAAAACACGCAAGAATTGGCAGACAACAGAGAAAACAGTAACTGAGAATATACACACAAATTCTATTCATGGGCATTTGCCTAGAGCACAGGATTGATTTACTCTTGCGTGACAAGATGCAAACAACTTGTCACGCAAGAAAACTGGTTTACGGTGTAAAAAGTAATGTTCGTTTCAATGTTTTATCGTCATAATCTGGAGATATATAGGACATCGACCTCCTATCATGAAAAAAATCCTGGAGAAACTCTACCAAATAAAAGTTCTCCCCCCGAACATACCTCTCCCCATAAATCTTTCGTAACTGCTCCGGAGAGGCCTGCAAATTGTGCGAAATATTATATTTAAGCCGAGCAGTTAGAATGATTTCCCCATGGGAATAGGTACGTAGTGTTTCAAGAATCGGCACGATACCCTTGCTGACGGATCGCTTTCCGATATAATTGATCAGCATCGTGCAATCAAATTGTGTTGTCAGGGGAAGATTAATAAAATCAGAGGCCAGAAACTCCATATTTGAGAGACCATATAATTCTGCAAGCAAGCGGCAACCTGCAACGGCATTGGAGTCAAGATCGACCCCGACCACGGATTCAGCCCCCAAGCGTTTTACAAGAAACGAATAATATCCAAAGTTACAGCCGAGGTCTAAAACATGTTTCCCAGCAAAATCAAGGCGAGCCAGATCATCGGGTGAGCCATCACGCATATCTTCATGGCCAGGGGCAAGCAGAGAGCCATCTCTGTCAACAATCGGTCGCCAAATAGTTTCAGGATTAACCCGGTCGAGCAACTTGCGCAGTTGCATTTTCACGTTGGCCATTGCAGAAAAAAAAGTGTTACACCCATTTCAAGGGTGCCTTGAGAAATCAGGATTGTCGTTCGAGGTCAAGGCATGCGAACATTGTTACCACAGGCATATGCTTGATATTCGCAAGATAAAATTTTGAGCATAATGCCGAGATTGGACGAAAATACAATTTTTCAAGGCAGCCTCAAGTAAACCGCGAGGAACATTCAGTTTGCGGCGACCGGCGCAACCGGAATCTGAAGACACTCCTTCGCCCGTTGCATCCACTCCCGGCGCCTTTCCTCGGGCTGAAAGAGTATAAATTCGCCCATGGCCCGCTGCACACCCATCAGATCAACAAGAAAATTATATACCGCATTGGCCGCCGCCAGGTCAGCTGTCAACGCCTGATTTTGCGCATCAAGCAGGTCAATGATCGACTTTATACCCTGGACATAGGAATCAGTGATCAGCAAGAGGTTACGACCGGCGGAATCGGCGGCCTCACGTGACAGACTGATCCCCGGGTATGATGCCCTTGTCCTGTTCAATGCCTGTAACATATCCTGAGCGACACGTTCTGCCGCTGCTCTACGTTCAATTTTCAATCGTGCAAGTTGCTCCTGATTCCTACTCAAAGAAGCCATTTTCCTTCCGCCTTCAAAGAGCGGTAATCGGGCAAAAACACCGATCTGCCAGTCGGTATCATCGATTCCATTGTCAATAGAGCCTCGCTGGCCAGCACCGTCCTCGGAGAAATACTGTTCTGCCTGACCCTCAACGGTAAAATCCGGCAACCAGATTTCTCGCCCGGCGGCTGTTTTGCGTCGCTCCTGGGCAGCAATAGCTGCATCAATGGACTTGAGCTCAGGCCTCAATGAAAGGGCCTCGTCAATGGAAAAATTACGGAACCCATGCAAATATTTCGGGTTGTTCATAAAGTGAAAGAATAACTTATCACCAACAATGAGCAGCGGATCACTGAGATCCGTTTCTTCGGCTATGAACAACTCCTGGAGGGGTCGGTTAAGTACCCGGTTCATATCCTCCATTGCATCAAGGGTGACAGAC
>CALZIH010000370.1 GCA_945787305.1 uncultured Desulfobulbaceae bacterium
CTCTCGCCCCGGAGGCCACCCAGGCCTCCGGATTTTTCTTTGACAGAGCCCATCAAACCCTGTACTCAATAAGATAAGGGGTTCACAATGAAAAACCATTCAGGAAACAGGTCATCGACATGTCCAGATCAACTTAAGGTTTGTTATCAAGAGCACTGTACTTAATTCTTATGCTACCATTTCATACCCTCCAGCAGGAGATCTCTTCCAACAAATTCTATCCCCCCCAGATTGATTCCGAATCGAGCCTGCCCCGTTCATCACTGATCACCGAGATACTAGGCAAGGCTGCATGCTCCAAAAGAGCAGTGATCATCGAAGCCCAGGCCGGCCAGGGCAAATCAACATTGGCCGTACAGTTTCTCCACCATTTTGACCTGCGCTTTGCATGGTACCAAATCGGCCCCGAAGATGCTGACCCGGTACTCCTCCTGACAGCTCTCATGCAGAATCTCCAGCAGAAGCTGCCCAGTTTCGATTCTCCCCGGCTTGCACATATCATGGAGCAGGGTGAAATCGGCCCCCTGGATATCGGTCGTTGCGCAAACATTCTCCTCTCCGACCTCGACCATCATCTTGCAGGCGATTTCTATATTGTATTTGACGACCTTCACTTCTGTGAACAGGCTCCTCTACTCAACAACCTGCTCAGCCACCTTATCGATACCGCCCCACCACACCTGCACTTTATCCTTATCAGCCGAAGGCCTCTGGTGTTAACAGCAAAAAGTTTACGTTATGGAACAGGGGTTAGTGTTGTACAAAACCAGGAACTCAGCCTTTCACCACAGGAGGTGGAGCAGCTGTTCAACCGTGTGCTCAATCAACAGATTTCACGTCATGATGCCGAGTTTATCCGGCAACAGACAAGCGGTTGGATCATGGGCATCCTGCTGGCCGCTCACACGGCAAAACGTCGCGGACTGGCGATCACTATAGACAGAACAACCACAGAAAAACCGACTATCCTTTCCACCGGTCAGACCCTGGAATATTTTCATGATGAAATACTGGCCCACTTACCCCAAAGTCTCCACACCATTCTCATCCGCCTCTCCCTGCTCAATGAATTACCAATTGATTTAGCGGTTGAAATAACTGGCCAGAAAAACATCGGCGCAGTCCTGATCGACCTGATGCTTGATAATTTTTTCATCTACCCCCTGGATGAGGAGCAAACCGTATTCCGCTTCCATCACCTTTTCCAGGAATTCCTCCAGGACCAGGCAAAAATATACTTGAAGGAAGACGAAATCAGCAGCATTTATAACCAGGCTGCAGCCTATTATCTTAGAAAAAATGCCCTGGAACAGGCCCTGCTTTGTTACCGGGAAGAGGGAAACCTCGAGGTGATAGAAGATATTCTTCGCAGGGAAGCACTGAACATGATGGCCAAAAACCGTACCATTACCCTGCTCACCCTGCTTAAATCCATCCCGGAAGATCAACTCCTCAACCATGCCTGGTTGACTCTCTTTGCCGGTCTGCTCTACGCCGATTTTCAGCCCATAAAAACACAGCCGCTACTGGAAAGTGCCCGTAACCGTTTCATTCTCTCCGGTGAGGAGGTAGGGGAACTCCTGACCCTCTGCCACCTTATCTATTTCCACTTCGTTGTCTCCGGGTTATACCATACCGGCGCTCTGCTGCTCCCTCGGACCGAAGAACTCTTTTCCCGCTATCGGGATGAGTTGCCCCTTGATGCCCAGGTCCTCATCGCCCGTAATCTCGGAGCAGGTTACTGTTTCTTTCTCTCCCGTATGGAACAGGCCCGTGAATATGCAACAATGGCCAAAGACCTGGCCACGCAATACAATATCCGTAACAGTATCGCCTCCAGCCGTTTTGTTTGCGGCTATATAGAATCACTTATCGACAACCTCAAGGGATGCCTACAGGAAATTGAACTCTCCTACCCTCTTCTTTACGATCCGCTGGTCGGCATGTCCAACAAGTTGACATTACGCATCCTTCATCTCAACCATTTGAGTAAACACGGTGAGTTCATCAACTTTGATTACCAGCAAAGACTTTTGCGAGACAACATAGATAACCATGTAGTTGAACAGACTGTTGCTGCGCCGTACCTCTATATCTGGGGATGCTCCGGCCTGGTGGCAGAGGGAAAGCTTAACCAGGCTGAGCAGTTGCTGCAGACGGGTATACAAATCTCTGAAACTGCTAAAATACCGCACATGCGCAGCCAGCTCATGCAATGGCACGGATACATTCAGGCCCTGCAGGGACACGAGCGAAAAGCGCTGCAGGCCATTGAAGAAGCCACAGAATTACGGGATACCGCAGGTGGCCCATTTTATGCTACATTTTGTGAAATCATCAGCGGGGCGATTATGGCACGACTAGGACGCCATGACCAGGCTGAAGAACTCTTCACTTCAGCTCTCCACAAAGCCAAACGACTACCATCTGCTTATCTAGTGGCTGCGGCTCATCTACACCGATCCTGGCTGTACCTTCAACTTGATCGACAGAAGCTAACGCACAAAGACCTCCATGCCGGGCTGGATGCTTTACAAAGCCACGACTACACTTACTTCTGGAGTTGGGAACCAGTGTTCATACAGAAGCTTCTCGGAGAAGCTGTTCAAGAAAATATCTTTCCTGAATTCGCCGACATGTTGGCCAGGAAACGTCTTGGCATCTTTTTCGACGGAAACAAAACATTCCCGTTGCTTGAGATCGCCATCCTTGGCTCATTTTCCCTGAAGATGGAAGGCAAAACACTCGTGACAGCCGATCAACTTACCCCTGCTCAACGCAGCCTGATGGCCCTGCTTCTTACCTGCAAAGACCAAAAAATCAGCCAGGAAAAGGTGCAGGTTACACTCTGGCCTGACAGTCCGCCGGAAAAAGCCAGGGCCAAGCTGGATACCCTGCTCATGCGATTGCGAAAAGTGCTGACCAATGCCCTGCCCTATCCAGTAGGCAAC
>CALZIH010000371.1 GCA_945787305.1 uncultured Desulfobulbaceae bacterium
CTTTCAGGCTGGTAAACCTGATGCAGTATGGTGTATCCGATCGCTGTTTATTCATTGGTAATCGTGTTTGTTATGGTAGAAGTTAACCTGTAATAATGCAGGAAATAAGAAGGAAATGTGGAAGTAGATAAAAAAGGTTTTTTTCCCCCATGAAACGACAACCGAAATAGATTCCTCTAAACATCACACCTCGTTCTAGTAACGCGTGAACTCGTCACAGTCCTGTTGAAATGCTTCAAAGATTTCATCATTCAGCGTCTGTCGGATGGTTGGGATTACCTTCATAAACATAGCGGTGGTAACCCGGCAATCTCTGCCTTGGACGCATTCCTGTTCAAAGGCTTCCTGCCGGACTTTCTGAAAAAGATATTCGATTTCTGCCGGTGTGAATAACGGGATCTCCGATATGATGCGATCTATATCAATGTCGCGACGATTGGTGTCGGCCAGGAAATGTTCAAAGATCCTGCGGCGGCTCTGGTCGTCCAGGCTGCCGACAGGTATAACGCAATCGAATCGGCCTGGGCGCAGCAAAGCCGAATCCAGTTGGCGGATGTAGTTTGTTGCACACACCAACAGGTTTTTATGCGGCCGGTCCTTCAACAAGGGGACTTGTTTCAGGAATTCATTGGTGATGGTTTTTTCGATTCGAGATGAGGTGTCACGGTTCCCGGCGATCTCCTCAAATTCATCGATAAACACCAAGGCGTTCTCAAGATCGCGGACCTGTTCCATCAGGTTTTTAAGGTTGGCGGCAAGACGGTCTTCACCATCGGCCATCAGCATGCTGGGACTGACTTCGACAAACCACCACTGCAGAACTCCCGCAATTGCCTTTACAAAATGGGTCTTTCCGGTACCTGGAGGGCCAAAAAAGATTATCGCCCGGGGCGGAACAACGGCATGCTTGCTCGCCAGATCCGCCTGAGTCAACGGCATGATGATGCGTTTGTTGACAACCTGTTTTGGCGGCTGGGAGTCCGCAATGGTATCCCAGACCGATCGATCGATACGCTCGGCTTCCAACCCTGCAATAAGGGGTAGTCCAGACGGTTCAACATGAGCTTGGCCGAGTGGCTCCGTATTTTCCAAATAATCTAATGTAGCGATTTTCATCCCCACATCGCGGCCCAGTTTTTCGGACAGTAACCACTTATGATTTTTTATTTTGGATAACAGTGCTTCAGCGGTTAAAGGGTCAACCTTGTTGCTATGGCACTGTTCCAAATATATTTGATACTCTTTTGAATTGACGGAATTTTGTTGAAGATTGTTTTCAATATACATACTCATTTTTTAACTCCTTGAAACAGTTACCGGTGTCGATTTATCCGGTATTATAGTTATTGCATCGACAGGACAATCCATCCTGCATAATTGATAAATCCAGCAATCTGCCGGATACTCGATAATTGTTGTATTGCCCTTCTCATTGGAGGACAGAACATCTGCCGGAACGATTTGAACGTAATTTCCGCAACCGGTAGAGCCTCTTATACTTTTCATGGGCATGATTGATAATTCCTCGCATTTTACCAGCATTTTTCACCAGTGACGTTTGTGAAAAGTGCGGATTACTCATTGTATTTCCGTACAGTGCAAAAAAGGTTTTGAAGTTTTTATCAGACAGTCAAAGTTGATTTGCTATTGAGTCTGATATTGACCAATGCCATCCTTACCGGCATCCTTGATGCTGAACAGGGCCTGGTCGGCCGCCGCGATCAGGCCGTTTAACTCCTTGCCATGTTTGGGCCAGGTCGCTATGCCAAAACTGGCCTGAAGCATGACCTCAACGCCCTGCTCCAATTCATAAACCGTCTCTTTTATCCGGGATCTGATCTCGGTAGCTTTTTGTACTGCTTGCGTCTGGTCCATGCCCGGCAGGACCACTACAAATTCGTCTCCGGCAAAAGCTACGGCATACGCCGGTGTTTCAAGGCAATCATTGATTGTGTGCGCAACTTTACGGATGGCCCGGCTGCCATTGAGATGGCCGTGGGTGTCAACGATCGTTTTGAAATGATCCAGGTCTAAGAATAATAACGAGATCTGGGTCAGGGTGGTTTGAGCACTGTCAATTAAATCAGCAAGAGATTTATAGAGATAGCGCTGGTTGAACAGGCCGGTTAGATTGTCTCGATAGGCTTGTTCCCGAAACCGTTGTTCGCTTTCCCGAAGGGCCTTTTCCGACTGTTTACGTTGTGAGATGTCTACCAGGGCAACCACCACCTTTTCCATGGTCTTTTCGTGACCTGAAACAACGAGTGATTTTCCCAGAACGAACTTTGATTCACCAGTGGGCGTCACAATCGGTAATTCCCGCTCGTGAGTGTTTTGCCCTTCGGCTACCACCAGGATGATCTCCCTAGCCATTTCCCAAAATTGTTTTGAATCGGCTGGAAAAAAATCACCGCCGGGTACTGCCCTGTCAGAAATACCCATCAGCTTCAAAAAGGCTGAATTGTAGTTGCCAGTCTTTATCAACGACCAGCAATAGTGTACCTGGGAGGGGTTCTGCTCCAGATACATTTTGAGATCTGAAATCCCGGAATCACGCAGATGTTTAAGATAGGCCTTCAGTAGGGATGCATCTCTTTCGATAAGGGCTATGGGGGCGGATTGAAACAGCTGCTGATACCTCATTTCACTTTCTCTCAGCGCCTTTTCCGTTATATTCAGGTCTGTATGATCCTCAACAATGACCATGAGTTCATCGACACGATCATCGGCTCCTGTTATGGGGCTGAGATAGTAGCGCCAATGGGAGGGTGTTCCCGGGTGGTTGGTGCAGGGATGGTCGACGATGATTGGTTTCTTTTGATCAATACAGCGCTGAATATCGGCAAAGATGCCTGCAGAAACCATTGTGTCCGAAAGGTTTGCAGGTTTAAGACTGTCCGCATGCTGCCAGGAAAGCATTTCCAGCATTTTTCGGGTGATGCCTGTTATGTTCCCAAAAGCTGATTTCTTTCCTCCAATTCCTTAAGGGCTGTTTCTGCCTTCTGGCAGCGCTCTTCAACTTCCCGTAATTCTGAAACTTTGTGGCGCAAAACTTGTATTTCATCCATGAGCTGCTTTGTGCTTTTCGTTTGTTTCAACATTGGTCGTTCCTCTTTTTATTTACGGCCACCAGGGGACATGCCTTCGGGAACAGCAACCAGTTGTCCATCAATTTCCCGGCACGTAGCCTCAACTGATTCACCTCTTCGTCCGGTGAAATGCACACTGTCACCCTCTTTTTCAATTCTATGTAATTTAATGTCATTTCCCCATTTTGGTTATTGGATGTATTTGCTTGTTGGCTTGAACATTAGAGAACAAATGGGCAACAAATAGGGAGGAAATATGGAAGTTAACGCTGAAGAAAAAAGTTGATATGATTATCTGAATTCTTGAAGGAGTCGATGAGGCAGTCGAGCCATTGATTGTGAAAATGGAACTCTCAGGAATGCCCGGTTCCTATAGGAGCAGAGATGGGGGAGGAAGATCACCGGGGGATCCGGCAGATTACGTTTTTGGAAACAGGAGTATGTTTTTTTTATTCCTGACTCAAGGTCTGGCTTTGGGGCGGGTTTGAAGTGAGAATCAAGTGAAAGCGCCGGTGCAGAGACAGCGGGACGCGAACTTCGCTTCCCGCTGCTTCCTTTATGCCGTAATGATGAAAATCACTCAGGTGGGCTTAGAAAACAAAACCGACGCCAAGGGTGACCACATGGTTTCCGTCGCTGCTGGTGTCCTCAACTTCATTGATGGCAAGCTCATCAAAGAACCATTCATACCGGTATTTCGCCATGATATATGTACTGTCATTAATAAATGACTTGAAGCCGACTTGCGGCCCCATGGTACCGGTAGTATCATTTTCATTGTAGCTGGCGCCGATAAATGCTCCGATAAACGGTTGGAAAGGGTCATTCATCGACAGGCCACGGAAATAATAGTTTGTAAAGGGGATCGTCGAAGCCACCCATTGGTCATCGGCATCATCAATAAAGCTGTATCCCACCGTCTGGAGAATGCCGATTTCCCAGTTGTCAGTGACATAGTAACCGTATCCGATGTCCAGGTTCGACGTTCCCGAATCAGCTCCCTGGGCATGAAAAAAACTACCTGCGAACTGAATGTCACTGTCACCTTCTTTCTGGGCTGCATACATTGTACCTGCGGAACCCGCCATCAGCATTGAAAAGCCGATTACTGCTACTGTAACGTAAAATTTCTTGTTCATTTATTTTCTCCTGTTGTTCATGAATGATTCTGAATGGAATGTTCAGAGTTAATGTATTCCGAACTCCTGGAAGTTGTTCAATTGTCTACTGGTTGCGCAATGGCGGACATGCAGGACACCCACGTTTTTCCGTCAGGAATTGTTGCCGCCTCTATGGTCGGGAGGATTATCAGGCCGCAGAACCAGCCGGTCTCCTTCCATTTCACAGGTGCCCGTTACCGTATCCCCACGAGGACTCTCAAACTCAGCCGTGTCCCCTTCGGATTTCCCTTCGCAGGCCGTGTACGCTTCCGGCGGCGGACCTTGTCGACGGCCATTACGGTCACCATGTTGCGCACAGGCAGCTATTGGCATCATGAGCAACATTGTCAGGATTGCAGTTCCTTTAAGAAGTTCTCTTTTTTTCATGTTCGTTCTCCATTTTGGTCATTTGACCTGTTAGTTGTTATGGCCGGCATTCCAGTTCTTCAACCGGCCAGTGCTTTATGGTTGTTTGAAAGATAGAGAACAAATGGGCAAGAAATAGGGAGGAAATATGGAAGTTAAAACTGAAAGGAGTTTTTTTATTTTGATCGGTTTTCAGGTGGGTTGAAAGCTGTACTTGAACAAGATCGGTACGTTCTTTATTGTCGGTGTCGAAAAAACCTTCGCCACCGACGGCTGAAAGTCTCTAATTCATTGTTATTCCGTGCAGTGCAAACGGGGTTTTAGACTTTTTGCAAGTTCATCTTTATTGGCAGCTTATCCTATCAGTGCGGGCAATGATATTATTGGCTCGTTGGAAATGAATACGGGATTGTTCAGGGGTGCCGAATTTCCAGGTGCTTGAGAGCAAGGAGGGGGACTGCACGGGAATTTAACAAGTTCATTTACAGATGATCAGGCAAACGAGGTAAAGAGACTCCAAGCCATCCGGTT
>CALZIH010000372.1 GCA_945787305.1 uncultured Desulfobulbaceae bacterium
TCAAGCTTTGCTTGATCTTCTCAATGGCCTGGAGATTCAGTCCGACTTCGATACCGAGTCTGATTTCGATCCGGTTTGTATATTTTGTTTTGAGCTGGTATCCTTTGTGGAAATACGTTTGAAAATCTATGGCTCTGAGCCAGGTGCGGTGATCGTAATCGATATCAACCTCGAGATGTTCAAGGAAAGTGATCTGTCGCAAACCACAATTGATGGCGGCTTCAACAAATTCTTCCATTTCACCACGGGCGTGATTACAGAACCGGGTATGCAGGTGTACGTCGGCCGTTATATCAATAAGGGGAGGTGCGGACATTCGGAAGGCAGGGTTTTTTGAAATGGGAGTCAGCCCTCTTGCAAGGGGTACCGTCTCGGAGGAATTTATAGTCGTTGTTGTGTTTGCGGCGATCAGTGAGGATGGCTTGTCCGGAGAACCTTATGCGTTACCTTTTGGGAAAAAGTGTACAACGCCGTCTATATCAGAGGTGTCACAAACTTCACCTATTTCCATGTCGATGTCCAAAAGGTCTTCAAGGCCGTTCATCTCTACCGATAATGTCGGACCGTTCGGCAGGTGATAAATTAAGGTGTCGACCTTGGTGAAATCAATGGTTTGTTTAAATATTTTATTCATTAAAACTATGTGGGTATGCGCAATGGCGTTATTTATATTTTGTACTGTTATCTTTGCAATACTTACATGGTGCTTAATGGGGATTAAGAACCTTTCATCGATTGGGTATAACTTATAAGGTCTTTGCTGTGAAATAGCAAGCAGTGGCTATCTGTCTCTTGAAAAGAATTATACCAGGGGCAAAAATCATAAAAATCCTGATTCGAACGCTTTGGGTTTGACAGGTAGATCAGTGATGGTAATATATATAGCTTGTGCAAGAATGGTAGCGGCGAAAAAAGGCCGTTTTAAGGACAGGTACAAGAAGATAAAACATCTGCCTGGAAACATGGTTCCGGTTCGGGCTCAGGAATGCGAGACCGCGAAACTCCGAGCATGTTGTTTCCTAGGGCACTAGATAAACAGGATGAGGAAACGAGCAATGAGTGAAGAAGAACATATAGATCAAGAATCCGATTTTCTTAAAAATACGGATAAAAATCCATCGAATATCCAACCGAAAAAGCTTACCCTTGATTCGCCGCTTCAGTTTGAATGCCATCCCGGTGTTCCCTGCTTTACGGCTTGTTGCCATAATATAAAGATTGTTCTTACACCCTATGATATTCTGGTGTTGCGCAAACGGCTTGGGATACCTGCACATGATTTCATTAACCAATATACCGAGCCGACATATCTAGAAAAAACCGATATGCCCGGCGTACAGATCAAGCTGACTGAAGACAAGAAGGGTTGTCCTTTTGTAACTCCGGAAGGGTGTACGGTCTACCAGGATCGCCCTTCAGCCTGTCGTTATTATCCTGTTGGCATGGCCGATTTCCATGAAGGTGGAACGAATGATGCCGGGGAAGATAAATTTTTCTTTCTGGTTAAAGAACCCCATTGTAAGGGCTTTGAAGAATCGAAACAGTGGACCATTCGTGAGTGGCGGGCAGATCAAGGCGTCGATGAACGTGATGAGCTGAACAAGGAGTGGTTGCGGCTGGTGATGCGGAGAAAATCTTTCGGCCTTCAGGCAACACTGTCCGAGGCCGCCAAACGAATGTTTTTCATGGCTTCAACAGATCTGGACAGCTTCCGTCGGTTTATTTTTGAAAGCTCCTTTCTTGATACCTATGAGGTAGATAAGGAAACAATCGAAAAAATTAAAGAGGATGACCTGGAACTCATGCTTTTTTCTTTCTCCTACCTGGCAAACACCCTTTTTGGCGCCCAGGGAATGACCATTAAACAAGAAAAGATCGCCGCCAAAGTAGATGAAATAAAGGCCCGTCAGGATGAGGCGATGAAAAAGGCGGAGCAGGATTATGCCGATTTGAAGGCCGAGCGTAATCGCTTGCAGAAAGAGCAGGAAGCGGCTGGTCAGGCAAAGAAAGAATAGGCAGCTGCATTTCGTGTGGAAACTAAAAGGCTAATCCAGTAGGTACTGGATTAGCCTTTTTTTAATTATAGGAAGAGTGTTGCAGTCAGGATGTCTGCAGAAGCATAACACCGTGAGATCAGGACCCCATCTGGGCGATAAAGGTGTTGGATTGCTCAATGGCTGTATTCATTTTGCGGAGCAGGCTGTCAATGTCGCTTTCCAGGGACGAGAATTCGGACTGCAATGAACCAATGGCCTGGGCGTTGAGGTTGTGTTTCAAGAATAAGACGTTGTCACGAAATGTTTTAAGCACCGGATCCATGCTTTTTTCAGCGGCATGCATGGATGAAAGCATTTTTTTATACCGAGATTTTGTTTTTTGCAGCTGTTTTGCACTCGATTGCCGGAGCTCTCTATTTTCATAAAGCTCTAGCTCCGCCTCCCATTCATCAAACAAGGCCTCGGAAACGTTCTCGACCTTGTCGATCCGATCAGAAACCTTCCGGGCTGACTCTTCACATTCGGTGTATTCCTTTTCCAGTTTGTCGTACGCTTGTTTTAAATCTGTATTTTTGAGCTCAATTACCGAACCAAACTGTTCCAATGCAGATTTGAACTGTTCCTGGGCCTCTGCCTGGGAATCCCTGGCACCCTCGACCCGGTCGACTAGAATGTCTCGTTTATGGACGCCGACTTTTTCCATTGCCGAATAATAGGTGTTGGAACAGCCGGTAATAAGGAGGGGAAACAGGAGCAGAATGAAAATGAAGCTATAGGGTTGTTGTGTAGATGGCATTGTCTTCTCCTTCACAGAAACGGTCATGTGCTCAACGGCGTTACGACCAATGATGTTCAAGAAGCCACAGGGGCTATAATAAGACCTGATTATAAGGTTTTTTAGCCGAGAACCTGTTGCAGGGTGTCTTCATCCAGTTCGGCGGCAAAT
>CALZIH010000373.1 GCA_945787305.1 uncultured Desulfobulbaceae bacterium
AAAAAAGCGAATGTTCTCATAGTGAAAACTACTCTGCCAGTGAGTCCGTTTGCAGCAGAATTGTCACATATTCCAGTTGTCTGTGATCAACTGCCGGAGACACCATAACACGGTGAAACATACCTCTCTTGCTTGAAACAACCTCTTCAATGCCACCAACGGCTGTAAAACCATATACTTTTGGCTTGATCCATTTCCAGAAAATTTCAACAGGATTGTATTCTGGCGAATAGGTCGGCAAGCTGAGCAGGTGAATGTCTTTATAACGTTTCAAGTGGCTTTTGACTTTTCTTGACCTGTGAATGCTTGCGTTATCAAGAATAATGATGATCTGTTGGCCCGGCGTCCTTTGACGCAGCTGAGTCAGGAACCATATGAATGCACCACTGTCAGGCCTTTTTGATTTTTTCCAATAAAATTTTTGAGTCATGAGATTCAAGCAGCCAAAGAATGTGAGACTTTCTCGTTTGCGGCTCGTCGGTATCCTGTGGCGGCCACCTTTTTTTATACAAACCCTGAACCAAGTAAGGTTCGGTTGAGAAGTGTGACTCATCCAGTGCGTATACTACACTATCTTTCTTCTTGACGAGATCTTCGATCTCCTCCACCAGTCTCCTTATCGCAGAGCGTTTTTCTTCAGGCGATGGCGCAATGCCGGGAACTGTTTTTGAGGGACGCTTGTAGGAGTACCCCATGCTTTTTAATGCCCGGACAACCGTGTCTCTACTAACGTCCAGGTTGAGCCGTTTGTTTGCATCGTAGGCTATCAGCGGTACTGTCCATGCGTTATCCTGGTAGCCATGCGAAGTTGGCGCCCCTGAGATTATATCCTCGATATACCGTATGAGTAACTTTCTCTTGTCGTCAGGGCGCCCTGGTGAAAATTTGCGGGCCAAACCAGAGAGCCCTTTAGCCTTATACCGTTTTAGCCAATCCCTTATGGTGTGGGGGTTACGCCTAAGGGTCTGTGCTATTTGTGCAACAGTTTCTCCGTCCGAGTTCATGAGCACCATAAGGGCTTTCTCTGAATCTTTTGCCGACGCCTGGCGGCGAAAACTTACAAGCTCTTGGCGCTGTTCCGCTGACAATTGAAGTTTGATCATGCGTTCCCTCCATGCTTTTTTCTTAAAAAAACACCGATACGGGAGGCTGTCAATATAAATTATAATTATTTATGCATTAATGCTTAAAACCGCATCAATGCCGAAAAGAATTCAGTCGCAAGAATTCGGCGCACTATGGCTCGCGCATTTGGTCGAAAGCGATATTGGGATCGCCGAACTTATCGATGATGTCATCCCGCAAGAGCCCAACAAAGAAAAGCCCTCTGTGGGTGAATATTTTCTTTATGCAATCTATAATCGCATGATTGATGCCTGCTCCAAGCGTGCCATGCCTGGCTGGTATAAGGGGACAGCTATTCAGCATATCCGTTCTGTCGATATTACTGCTTTGACTTCCCAATTATTTTGGGAAAATTGGGATCAGGTCGGCACGAAGCAACTCGGACGCATCGCGACGGAATTTCTTCGCCGAATATCACTCATCGAGCCGACCTCCTCAGATTGCTTTATGTTTGACACCACGAACTACTATACATTCATGGCCAGTGACACACCTTCAGATCTCGCCAAGAGAGGTAAAAACAAGGAGGGCCGTAACTGGCTGCGACAAATCGGTGTTGCCCTTCTTGTCAGCAGAGATAAACGGATTCCGATATTTTACCGAGAATACGAGGGTAATCGGCATGATTCAAAACTCTTTCTGCACATCATAAATGAACTTTTTGAGACCCTCACAAGCTATGCCGGCGAAAAGGCACGGATAACTGTGGTGTTCGACAAGGGGATGAACTCTGAAGAAAATATTGCCGAGATCGACAGGCAGGAAAATGTAAATTTCATTACTACCTACTCGACATATTATGCAGAAGATCTTATCCACGTTGACTTGTCACGATTCCGTCCGGTGGACAGCGAAAAAAATCGCAAGCTGCATGAAAATGATCGCGATGATGACCGGTTGGTGGCTTGGAGGACTCAAGGGGAATATTGGGGCCAGGAGCGTACGGTGGTTGTGACCTACAATCCATTAACCGCCACCAAACAACGTTATAATTTTGAAAAGAAGATGATTCGACTTCAGGAGATTCTTCAGGAATTCAAGGCCAAAGTAAACAGCGGGGCGACGCAATGGCGCAATAAGAAAAAAATCGAAGTGCGCTATAAAGAAGCATGCGCTAAATTACATATGCCTTCAGATCTTTACCAATTTGAGGTTTATAATCAGAAAAATAGGCTGCGCTTGAGTTGTAAGAAGAATTATTACCGGATTGGCCGTCATATAGACAGATTTGGCAAGAATGTTATTATTACCGACAATAAAACCTGGGACACTGATGAAATAGTAAACGCCAGCCTGGATAGATGGACTGTAGAGGATGGATTTCGCCAATCAAAAGATGATGACCTGGTGGCTATGATGCCTATCCGTCACTGGACGGACAGCAAAATAAGATGCCATATTTTCACATGCGTTGCCTCTCTTGCACTGTTGAGGCTTATTGAAATCAAGTTACGTCAAGCCGATTTAACATTGACTTCAAAGGCAGCAATGAAGCAAATGCACAGATTGCATTCTTGTCTCGTATGGGGTCCGGGGAGAAAAGAGCCTGTGCGAATGGTAGAAGAACCCGACACCATCCAAGAACAAATTTTGGCTGCGTTTGGCTGGAAAGTAGAAAGTGGGGTCTTGCAAAAATCACGAAGCTAACACGCTATTATTGCTTCATTTTGTTGACAAAAGACTGCTAAACCCCATAAACTCCTGTTAAACTGTTGCTCGGCATGGCACTTTTATTGCATTCTATGGCTGAGAGCTTTTATGGAAATACCCATTTTTTATAGGTATA
>CALZIH010000374.1:0-5686 GCA_945787305.1 uncultured Desulfobulbaceae bacterium
GCACAAAAGGCGGCACAGGAATCTCTTGCCCTGCCTATTTATCCTGAGCTTTCCAGTGAACAGCTCGCCTACGTTGTAGAAATTATCGCCAAATTTTACACTGCTGTTTAATTTCCCTGGATTGCAAATGAATACTTTTCGATTCATTTTTCCTTTTCTCTGTGCCTTTTTCTGTCAGCCCGCTGTCTTTGCTGAGAGTACTGAAAAAGTGAACGGTGTTGCAACGGGAGTGCTCAAGGTTCCTGATCGTGATGTGCAGTATGCTGATAAAGAACATCTGCCCCAATGGAAAACCGACTGGGACCAGGCGAGAGCACTGTATCGTCAAGGAAAAGTTGGCTCCGCCCTGGTCCAGTATGAATTGTTACTTCAGAATAAAAACACTATCGAAGAGGCACGGTGGGAATATACAAGCCTTCTTATACAGGAAAAGCGATGGCAAACCGCTGCAAAAGAACTTGATACGCTTCTTGCCCGTGAGCCGGGAAACAGGAAATATCTTTTTGCTCGTGCCCAAGTCGCTCTTGAGGGGGGGCGGGCTGAACAGGCGGTCAAACTCTATGGACAACTTTATGAAGGAAGCCCATCCGGTGACGGTGCCCTTGTCGCCCTTACCGGGTTGATAGCCGCCTTTGATAAACTAGGCAATAGGGAGGCGCAATTACCTTTACTTGAACAGTTACTCCTTAGAAAGCCAAATAATGTTGAATTGTTGAAGCAGGCGGGGCGCCTTGCTTTTGAGCTTGGCCAGTGGGAGAAAACAGTCAACCTGTTAAGTAAACCACTTCAGGATGCTCCAGACGATATCGACATGTTACGCCTGGTTGCCAAGGCTCAGGAACGTTTGGGCAACGTTGAGCAGGCAGCCTATCATTGGCAACAGCTCGTTGCCTTGCTTCCCGGCGATGTTGAGGCCAATAGTTGGTTGAGTAAGTACTATCGAGAGCGGGGCAATAGTGAAATGGCCCTTGAACACCTTGAGCGTCAACTAAGGGTAACCCCAGGGTACGTTGACCTCATCCTTACAGCAGCCCGGCTTCATAATCAAATGGCCAGGCCCGGGCAGGCACTCAATTACTATTCTTTGTATCTTGATCTTGTGCCCGAAGACAAGAAGGTCGTAGAGGAAAGGAATCGGACACGTAAAGCATTGGCAGCTGACCTGGTTACGTTGGTTGAACATAAAAAAGTACAGCAGTTGTGGCAAGACCTGAAGTTGGTGACCGGAGATCGTGAAGGTGTATATCTGGAGATGGCGGAACGTTTTCGGCAGGAGGGAAAGGAAAGGGAATTAACTGAAGTGTTGCTGGTGTTATATCAGCAGTTCCCAAGTGATCGTCAGATTTATTTTGAACTTGTTTCACTGCTAGAAGAGCAGGGCAGGTTTGACGAAATTGAAAAATTGTAAAAATAATTAAATATAAGGTTGGGAAGGAGAAAACAATGGTGGAACGTATCCCTATGTCTATAGAGGGGAATCAAAAAATGCGTAATGAACTTGAACATCTGGAGCGAGTTGAACGACATGCGGTGGTCAAGGCAATTGAGGTTGCACGGGAACATGGTGATTTAAGTGAAAATGCCGAGTATCATGCCGCAAAAGAGCGTCAGGGGATGATCGAGGGGCGGATTATGGAGCTGAAAGATAAGCTTGGGCGAGCAGAGGTTATCGACTGCTCCAAAGTCAGCACCGAGCGAGCCGTATTTGGCACCATTGTCATCCTTATGGATATGGATACTGACGATGAAGTTTCGTATCAGCTTCTCGGGCCTGAAGAGGCAGATGTAAAAAAAGGATCTATTTCAGTCCTATCACCGCTTGGCAGGTCAATTCTTGGAAAAGAACCTGGAGACGAAGTGGTGGCCAAAACTCCTGGAGGGGTGCGTGAGTTCGAAATTGTTGACATAAAGGTGTCAACAGAAAGTTGAAAATCTCCAGGGATCCTGGTCGGCAAGAGGTGGTTCTTTTGTTGCGAACACCTTGGGGCTGTGAATTGCGTAACAGCTTTTAGGCTGTCGGGGCGAGGATGCCGAGCTGAAAGATATCCGACATCTGTTGAGCCGCTTCATCAACAGTGTATTTGGTATCCAGGTTCAGCGTCCAGACTCTTGAGATTTCGTCAAGTCCGCCGAAAACAGCCCGCTTGGCAATACCGGGCATAATGTCCTGACGAAAGATGTTTTCCTCCTGCCCCTTTTTGATAATTGTGGAGAGGATGTCAACATACTCGCTGAACTTGTTGTTTCGGTAATCTCGAATCAGCTTATTTGTCTGTCGGAGTTCAATCTGGATGACTTCTGCAAGATTCCTGTTCTTTTTCATTTCAGCCAGATGTTTTTTAATAAAGACATCAAGCATCTTTCTAGGGTCATCTTCCTTTTCCAACAGAGCCGTTACCTGTTCAATCAACCGACCTATTTCTTGTTCGAATACGGATATAAGTATATCGAATTTGTTGTTGAAATAGAGGTAAATAGTGCCGTCGGCAACCTTTGCTTCCTTGGCAATGTCGGAAATCCTGGCATTGAAAAATCCTTTTTTGGCAAAGACTTTTGTGGATGCCTTGATTATTTTGCCGTGTTTGTCCGATGATTTCATCAAATGAAGAATATTGAGATTGCGGAAGTGTGAATGAATGATTGTTCATTTATTAGGTTAGCAGATGGCCTTTACTTCTGTCAAGGAAAATGAAGCGGTTCGTTACGTGCGATTGTGGTAGATCTCAAGTATACATTCTTTGAAAATTTGATATTGTATTGTGTGTCTACGTGCTTTTTGTTACTCTGAGTTTGACGTACTGTTAAGAATTGGCCATTTTTCGTTTTTGTGTACCGTATATTATTTTTATTGAAGATTTTATCGACAAGGAGGCTGGAATGAAGATACTGGTGATCGGCTCTGGGGGTCGTGAACATGCAATAGTCTGGAAGCTCAAACAATCCAAAAAAGTAAAGGAAATTTTTTGCGCTCCAGGAAATGCAGGCATCCGTAAAATAGCCACCTGTGTTGACTGCGCAGCAAATGATATCGATGGTTTGCTTTCCTTGGCGGAAAAGGAACAGATAGACCTGACCATCGTCGGCCCTGAAGACCCCTTGACTCTTGGGATAGTCGATACCTTTGAGGAAAAAGATTTACGTATCTTCGGGCCAACAGCAAGTGGTGCAATCCTTGAGGGTAGCAAGGTGTTCACCAAGGATTTTCTTAAAAAATATGATATTCCAAGTGCGGCCTATAAAGTTTTTTCTAAGGCTGGTGCTGCAAAGAAATATATCGATAAGATTGGTGCACCTTGTGTTGTCAAGGCCGATGGACTTGCAGCCGGAAAAGGAGTTATTGTTGCCCAATCAAAAATAGAGGCGAAAAAGGCCGTTGATCTCATTCTAAAGGAAAAAGCCTTTGGCAAAGCCGGTGGACGTGTAGTTGTTGAAGAATTTCTCCGTGGTGAAGAGGCCTCTTTTATAGCCTTTACTGATGGAACAACTGTGCTGCCGCTACCCTCATCCCAGGATCATAAGGCGGTGTTTGAAGGAGATCGGGGCCCCAATACCGGCGGTATGGGAGCCTACTCTCCGGCTCCGGTTATGACCGATGACCTGGCAATGCGGGTCATGAACGAGGTAATGCTTCCCACTGTGCGTGGAATGGCAGCAGAGGGCAGACCCTATAAGGGTATGCTGTATGCCGGTATGATGATTGACGGAGATCGCATGAGTGTACTCGAATTCAATTGCCGTTTCGGTGATCCCGAATGTCAGCCGTTGTTAATGCGAATGAAGTCCGACCTTGTTGATGTCATTGACGCTGTCATTGATGGTACCCTCGATCAGGTTGAGCTCGAAATAGACCCACGTCCTACTGTTTGTGTTGTAATGGCATCTGAAGGATATCCCGGTTCATATGCCACCGGTAAGGCTATTACCGGTTTGCTGGTCGCTGCAAAAATGAAAGACGTGGTCGTGTTTCATGCCGGAACAGCAATGAAAAGCCGAAGGACTGTAACTGCTGGGGGCCGTGTACTCGGAGTCACAGCCATTGGTGCCAACATTCAGAGCGCAATAGATAGCGCCTACAAGGCGGTTGATGTAATTCGTTGGAACGGCTGTTACTTTCGTCGCGATATTGGCCATCGCGCGTTAAACCGGCAGAAAGGGGGAGGCGGACCACAGGTTGGCATTGTCATGGGCAGTGATTCCGACCTTCCTGTTATGCAGGCGGCGGCTGATTTTCTGGATTCCGTCGATATTGGCTACGAACTCCTGATTTCTTCCGCTCACCGTACCCCCGAGCAGGCCGCTGAGTACGCACGCACTGCTGCAGAGCGCGGGCTGCAGGTTATTATAGCCGGAGCCGGAATGGCTGCCCACCTTGCCGGCGTATTGGCTGCCCATACAAACATACCTGTAATTGGCATACCTCTTGACGCGTCTTCACTCAATGGGCTTGATGCGCTGTTGTCAACGGTGCAAATGCCGCCCGGTATACCTGTTGCGACAATGGGTATAGGAAAAGCCGGTGCAAAGAACGGGGCTGTCCTGGCTGCGCGAATCATTGGACTAAACGATACCCGCGTTGCCAGAGCCCTTGAGCAGCACTGTCGTAACATGGTGACCCAGGTAGAGGAGAAAAATAAAAAGATAGCACGGTGACCAACTGTTCTGTGGCAGAAAAGAAATTCGATCGGGCTGTTACTCTCCTGCGGAGCGGGGGAGTCGTTGCCTTTCCAACCGAGAGTTGGTATGGACTTGCCGTTGATCCTTTTAATCCCGAGGCGTTAGACCTTCTCTATGCCATTAAGAAGCGACCTGCTGAAAAACCAATATTGTTACTGGTTTCCGGACAGGAAGATTTAAAGTCGTTGGTGCGTAGTATTCCACAACCGTTTTTGATACTGATGGAGCATTTTTGGCCCGGCCCCTTGACGCTTGTCTTTCCGGCACAATCCAACCTGCCGGACAGGCTGACGGCAGGGACAGGTACGGTGGCTGTGCGTTGCTCTTCAAATCCTGTTGCCGGCCAGTTGATTGCGCAGTTCGGTCGACCAATTACCGGAACCAGTGCCAATCTTTCAGGGACCCCGCCTCAGCAAACTGCAGCCGGAGTTGCAGAAAATTTGGATAACAACCTGGATATGATTCTTGATGCGGGGCCAACACCTGGGGGCGAGTGCTCAACCATTGTAGCCTATCGTAAAGAGAAGTTAGTCTGTGTTCGAAAGGGACAGGTTCCATTTGCGGCAGTAAACGCAGCTGTTGGATAGTACAAAACAAGTAACACTTTGTATCATTATCAGATATAGAGCCCCGTAATGCATTGTACCTTGTAGGAAGGAGAAATATGAGCGACTTATTGTGGGACCGGGCATTTGCCCTTGAGCAAACAGCAGGCGATGAGGAATTATTACAGGAGTTGTTAACGCTGTTTAAGGACTCTTCAGATGAAGACTATGCAGGTTTATGCTCTGCAATAGCGTCCGGCGATACGGATGGTGTTATTCGTGCCGCACACAGTTTGAAGGGCGCTGCCGCCAGTCTTGGTATCGAAGGTGTTCGGCTCCTGGCAATGGAGATGGAGGCCGCTGCTCGGGAAGGATCGGTTGATTGTGCAAAGGAAAAAAAAGAGGACATGGCGGGCCTGTTAGCAGCGGTAAAGGCCTTGTAGCGCATGTTGAAAATGGGGTCCCGT
>CALZIH010000374.1:5722-6724 GCA_945787305.1 uncultured Desulfobulbaceae bacterium
GCACGGGTGTTGCTCTTGTCTCTAAGGTAAGGGTGCCTTTATTAATCTTCTATTTCGCAGTCGTTCCCTTCGCAGTTGATATCCGCCACTAGGAAAAAAGCCTTATAACCGTTCTTGTTCAACTCCTGGACAGCCATATCAGCCCTGGCACCTGTGGTGCAATGTACATATATCTTTTTATTCTTTGGAATATCAGTAAGTCGTGAATTGAGCTGGTCCAGCGGTACTGATATCGCGTTGTTAAAACCACCTTCTGTTACCTCTTCCACAGTGCGGACGTCCAGGATAACTGTCTTTGGATCTTGCCCGTTCACCGCTTTCAAAAAGTCGGCCTTGGAAATTTCACCTTTGCCCCGTTTTCTTTTCCAGGTGATATCGGTAGCCACCGGCCCGGTGACAACCTGGCCGCCTTGCTGTACCCAGCCGGCATAATTGCCGGAAACCAGAGCAACCTTTTTAAAGCCATCTTCCCGCAGAACCTTGTTCGCGGCGGTGACCTCTTTCTCGTTGTCGCTATAGAGGACTATCGGTGCCTTGGTCGGGATATCCTCAAGACGGTCTTCCAGGGTTGGGTAGGGGATGGTAACGGAACGGGCGATACGGCCCTCTGTTGATTTCTTTTCTGAACGCAGATCGATCAACACAATGTTGCCTTGACTGATATTTGCTGTACTTGTGTAAACCGAATTGCCGTCCTTTATCCATGCGGGCTGTCCATCGAGATATACTCGAACGTTTTTGTAACCATCTTTAATCGCCAGACCGGCGTTTTTAGTGGACATGCCTCATGTGGGGCCTCCGCAATAGAATATGAGCAAGGTGTCTTTATCCTTGGGGAGTAGCGAAGCTGATTTTTTTGAATAGTCAGGTACGGAAAGATTGATTGCGCCTGATATATGGGACTCTGCATAGCGTTTTGCCGGACGCGCATCAATGAGCAGGATATCCTCATTTTCTTTCAAGAGAGACTTCAACTCTCCAGTTTTTACCTCTGTTACACCT
>CALZIH010000375.1 GCA_945787305.1 uncultured Desulfobulbaceae bacterium
AACCCAATCGGATCGGCAGAGATGTATCTTCCTAGGTCCGGATCATAGTAACGATTCCAGTTAAAATGGAGCCCTGATTCGGTATCATAATATTGGCCCGGAAGTCGTGCATTAAAGAATAGGCGGTCAATCAAAAAAATGACTATAAATGTAGACAATCTCTGAGATGGCCTGGGAAAAGAGTAGTAGCTTAGTACTTAAACAATGAATATCCGAGCTTAAATATCATCATAACGCTCATGTATAAAAATCATATACCGACAGCGAATGAAAATAATACTAATAAGCAGATTTTGTTTTTGTCCATAAATAGCGGTGAGGTACGAAGAGTTTACAATATCCGGACAGCCTCATCACTGATTTCAATCGCCATGGTCTTGCCAATCGATGGTTGCAGCTCTTGATACTCAGCAGGTGTAAGCAAAACGGTGATGGGCAGGCCGATGTCAATGGTGGCCCGGATGCGGGTTACTTCCATGGAGAGAAGGGTGAGGCGGCCGGTTAGGCAGGAATTATCTTTTACGGTGCCTTTAGCGTGCAGGGAAATCCCAGTCGGGTCGATCCATATGCGCTGTCTTCCTGAGGGGTACTGCCCCTCTGCAGCAGGCAAGGTGAGAGTCAAAGCACCATTTACCCGACATTGTGCCTGATCTCCGGAAAGGAAATGGATTGTGCAGGACAAAATGTTGTCATAGCCGGATTCGCTCAAGCGACCACGGCTGAGTACCAGGGTCCGGTGGGCAAGGTGGGCGGCAAGCTGACGGTCATGGGTGGTGAAAACAATCGAGATGTTTTGTTCCCGGTTTATTCGTTTCAGGAGTCCGACAATGGCGGCCTGATTTTCCAGGTCAACACTTGCCGTGGGTTCGTCGCAGAGAAAAACCTGGGGATCAAGGGCCAGGGCTCTTGCCAGGGCAACGCGTTGGGTTTCACCGCCTGAGAGCGTCTTGGCCGGGGCCTCTTTAAAAGAGCCCATATCCACCAGGTCAAGGGCTTCATCGATTATGCGCTCTCGCCTCTTCTTGGATATTTTCCTCAGCTTGAGGCCAAACTCAAGGTTCTTGTATACCGTGGTGGAAAAAAGAATGGGATACTGGTCCAGCATAACCACCTGGCGACGCAAGGTCTGCAGGTTCTTTTCATCAAAGCTGACCGGCTGGCTCTGGAAGGTCATGACCCCGGATGCGGGACGCACGAGAAAGGCAAGGATATGGAGAAGGGTAGTCTTGCCGGCACCGTTTGCCCCCAGCAGTCCATAGATACTTCCTTTTTCCATTTCAAGATGATCAATGTCAAGGATAGTCTGTCCATTGGCCTTCTGGGTTAGACCTTTTGCGGAATAGAGCATCATGAGCGATACCGTCCCTGAAAGAAATGAAAGAGTATGTTGATGCTAAAACTTAACCCCATGAGGACAAGTCCCAGGGCAATGGCCAGGCTGAAGGCTCCCTTGTCGTATTCCAGTGCCATGGCCGTGGTCATGGTTCGGCTAAAACCCTTAATGTTGCCGCCAAGCATCATGGAGATGCCGACCTCGGAAATAACCCGGCCAAAAGCAGCGATTATGGCGGCGGTAATGCCGAAACGGGCCTCGTGCAAAATCACGCCTGCGGTCTGCAACCGGTTGGCACCCAGGGTCATGGCGGTTTTTCGGTAACGTTCGTCAATCTTACTGATGGCGGCGATGGTCAGGACCGTCACCACGGGCACGATAAGTATAACCTGGCCGAGAATAATGGCCTTTGGCGTGTAGAGCAGGTCAAGGGGCCCGAGAATGCCGCGACGGGAAATAAAGCCATAGACAAACAGGCCGATAACAACGGTTGGCAGGGCGAGCAGGGTGTTGAGAATAGTGATGAGCAGCCTCTTGCCCGGTATACGGCCAAAGGAAACGAAAAAGCCAAAAGGAATGCCCAGCAATGAGGCGATGCAGGTGGAAAAACTGCTTACCTGCAGAGATACGCCGACAATTTGAAAGAGTTCCTGGTCACCGGAGGTGACCAGGAAAAGGGCGGAGACGAAACTATCGACAAAAAAATTCACAAAATATATACATTAAACTCAAGTTTTTCTTGTACAGCCGATTACTTCGCATCCGGATAAAAGAGCTGTTTATCCAGCAGACGATACTCGCCGATTAACTTCTGGCCTTGTTCTCCAACAAGCCACTGTGCAAACGTGTCGGCCATCTCAAATTTGGCATGCGGATGTTTTTTAGGGTTGACCGGAATAACACCGTACGGGTTGGCCAGGGCCGGATCACCCGCACAGAGAACCTCCAGGCTCACAGGCACCTCACGGCCGTATTTATATTTGATATAGGTGCCGCGATCCGCCAGAATATAGGCCTGTTTTTCATCGGCAAAGGTCAACGCCTTGCCCATGCCCTGACCAATGGAAAGGTACCAGGAACCTGCAGGTTGCTGGAAACTGACCTGTCGTTTTTTACCCTTCTTGACAATGGTCTTTGTTTCCTTGTGGAGCTGGAGACCGCTTTCCAGCCAAAGAGCCTGCTCCTTGGTGTGGGTGCCGGAATCATCGCCACGGGAAACAAAAGATGCATCATTATCCGCGATCTTTTTTAAGGCCTCTGCTGCTGTTGTGCAACCCTTGATTGCCGCCGGATCGCTCGGTGGACCGAGAATGATAAAGTCATTATGCATGACAGCGTAGCGCTTTGTGCCAAAGCCACCCGCAACAAAGGCGTCTTCGCGTTGACGGGCATGAACAAAAATAACATCCACATTGCCGTCCTCACCATCCCGGATTGCTGCTCCGGTCCCTTTGGCAATGGCCTGGACGGTAATCCCGCTCTCTTGGGCAAAGGCCGGCAGCAAAATATCAAGCAAGCCGGAGGCCTGGGTGGAGGTGGTGGTGCTCATTTTGATCGTTTTGT
>CALZIH010000376.1 GCA_945787305.1 uncultured Desulfobulbaceae bacterium
TGAAGATGCCGCGGCAATGCCTTTGACTTCAATAACTGCATGGGAGGCTTTGTTTGTTCGTTTGGGTTTTGTTCCGGAGGCAAATGGTAACGCCGGTAAATCCATTCTGATAATTGGAGGTGCAGGAGGAGTTGGTTCCGCAGCAATACAACTGGCTCGATGGGCCGGGTTGAAAGTGTTTGCAACAGCATCAAGGACGGAAACAGTTGATTGGTGCAGGAATTTAGGTGCTGATAGTATCCTGAATCACAGAAATAATCTCTATGAAGAGTTAAAGGCAGCAGGAACAGATTCAGTTGACGCCATCTTTTGTACTACTCAAATGGAAAGGCATTGGAATGTAATGGCTGAATGTATCCGGCCGCAAGGTCATATCGTTTTTATCGACGACCCGGTGGAGGCAATCGACATCACGGTGTTTAAATTCAAAAGTGTCACCCTTTCCTGGGAATTTATGTACACCAGATCAATGTTTGAGACGGATGATATGGTCGAACAGGGGAAGTTGCTTTCAACGGTGGCTGATCTGTTAGCTGACGGTACCCTTGTTACAACACGGCAAAAGACCTTGAGCGGCCTGACACCTGAAAATATCCAGGCAATGCACATCAAGCAGGAGAGTGGAACAATGATGGGTAAACAGGTTCTTGTACTCTAAAGCGGGCTTTGCCCGCAACCCAGGTTTATAGACTGTAAGCTGAAGGCTGTAAGCAAAAGACTAAAAGAAGCAGCCCTAAAAGTCTTCAGTCTACCTTGAATAGTTGTGTTTGCACTCGATCTCCCGGAGTCTCACCAGTTCGCTTACCTCGTTATGCTCAAAATTTTATCCTGTGCATATTCTACCTGTGGCAAAATTACTCGCATGTTTCGGAGTCTGCGCTTACCTCGAACGAAAAACCTAATTTTTCAAGGCGTCCATAAGGGGATCAGATCATGAGAAGCCATGGGTCGGTTCAGTCCAGTGATCGGGGAGAGGGGTAAGAGCAGATCAAGCCCTGCCCAGTTGGTTTGTTAGCAGGGCTTGATCTGGGGAACGGCGGACGACTCTACTTCTGAGGTTCAATTTTGGGTAGAGGGGTCTTGGTGTCGTATTTACTGTCTTCAAGGATCCCCTGGATGGCTTTATTTGTTTTTGGTGAATACAAAATAGGACCTGCCAGGTTGAGGGTAATTTCCTTTTCAGATGAAATGGAGACAAAACTTAAAACAAAATATTCATCTTCAGGAGTTATTTCCAATTTTTGTCGCTCGTTCTCAGCAGCCTTCACATGGTAATCGAGAAAGAAATTGGTTGGATCCGTTACGACGAAGGCAAAATCCGGGTCATCCACACTCTGTATCCAGAACAGGGGCCCTTGTTTCTTGTTGGGCATGACGATAAAATCATGTAAATGGTCCAGACCTATCAGGCCTTCGGGAAAATGAATGACACTGGTTGGTTCATATTCCACCTCGCCAAAGCGCGTCATTATTTTTTTCATTTTTTCACCTTCCTGGTAGCAAGATTAGCGCTCAATGCATCGAGATCATTAAGGGACCAGTTGGTCGCTTCGACATTCTCTTGTTTAATTCGATCGTAGACTTCCTGTCGGTATATTTTGGTGTCACGGGGTGCATCGATGCCGATACGAATGCCGCCTCCCTTTACCTCAACAATTTTAACGGTAATATTGTCCCCGATGATAATACCTTCACCGGGCTTTCTGGTCAGTACCAACATGTTGTACTCCAGCTTGAGGTTCGATTGTGTACTCAGATCAATATCGTATGAGCATTAAACAGTTCGGCAGACACGACTTGATCTGCGCAATCCCGATCATGGTATCCGAGAAGCACCTCCTGTTACTTACATTCCCTATAGGTCAACCCTTAAGTGGTATACCATGAAGATCTATATTACAGATAGTATCGTGCAACCAATTGAAAAAGGCAAGGTTTTTTAGCTGGTTGAACTGGTTGGGTTACGTTTCATGATACCAGCCTGCCGGGCTTATCTTTACGGTATATTTTATATGAAATCGAGAATCGAGAGTTGCGACACCTTGCCCGTAACGTTGAGTGCCGCCTGAAAGGCGGTTTCCTGTTGGACAATATTGTTGAACGCTTCAATGGCGTCAGCATCTTCATAACGGGAAAGGATCTGTTTGAGATCAATACGAACAGCTTCCTGATGGAACATGGCCGTCTCGACGCGGGAAGCTCGGTTGCCCATTTGCGAGCGAAGTCTTCTGTTTTGGTCCGATGCACCGTCAAGGTCGGCTATACTTGTCTGCATTGCTACCTGGTCATTTGCCCGTATGGCTTCTTCCGCCTGGGTAAGGACGGTAAAGAGATCGTATTTTCCTGCATCTATTGCATTGTTTGGCGGCGGTGTTGCATTCCAGGTCGAAGTGCCTAAAAACAGTTCGTTGCCGGTGAGATTGACCTGGAGTTTTTCCCCTGGAGTTATTTCCAGAAGGGTCGGATTATCATCTCCCTGGTATTGATAGGGCCAGGTCGTATGGTCTGTAGGATCGTAGAGCAGGGGGTCGTAGGCCGGGTTTTCTACAAAGGGAATTGTCGATTCCTCATAGCCGCTGAAGAGGTATTTGCCATCCACTTTTCCGTTTGCCGCATCAAGGAGCTCCTTGCGCAGGTTGACTATTTCATCGGCAAGCACCGAGCGGTCTTCATGGTTTAAGGCACCATTGACAGCATTCAGTGAAATTTCTTTCACCCGCTGCATGATGTTTTCGACATGCTCCAGGTGTCCGTCTGTTGCCTGCATTTTGTCAAGAGCCTGACCCATGGTTTCCAGGTATCTGTCAACATTGGAAAGTTGTTTCCTGGTATTGAGAATGGGGCGGATGGAGGCAGGGTCATCGGAGGGTTTATTGATCTTTTTTCCGGTCGCACCTATTTTCCGCAGTTCTTCCAGTTGTACAGTCAGATCATTGAGACGGGAGCCCAGCATCCGGTATGTCGTCCCTTGTGTAGCCTTCATGGGTTACCTCTTGAGTTGCAGCAGAGATACCATCATTTCATCGATGGTGGAAAGGAATTTTGCCGAAGATTCAAATCCGCGTTGATATTGGATAAGGTCGATCATTTCTTCTTCCAGAGAGACTCCGGCAAACCCGTCGCGCAAATTATGGAGTTGAATGGTGGCGTCTTCAGCACCGGCCAGGGCAAGTTGATTTCGACTTGCTTCAATCCCGACCGTGGAAACGATCTTGCCAAAAAAGTTTTCAAAGGTGTCGGTGCCCCCGACCAGATAGGTGGTTTCAAGGGCCGCAATGGTCAGGGCGTTTTCATTGTCGCCGGGAGCGGCTGTATTTTGCCCGGCAGCAGCTATATAGCGGGAGTCGGGCAGGGCGACATTGATATGCCTGCTTGGAGGCGTTGCTGGCGGCAGGGCGGTTATGTCATCAAAAAAGAGCTGGCCGGTTGCCGGTAGGCCGGTAGCGGGGTCCGTATACCAACCATTGAGATGTTCTGTGTTCACCGCATCGGTCAATTCTACTGCCAGCGTGTCGAGATCGTTGCGCAGCCCGGTAATAAAAACATCTCTGGTTTCGAACATTCCTTTGAATTCACCACCCATCTCCTGAAGGGTAATATCTTTAGCACTAATTGTGGGTGGCAGGGTATCTACCACTGTAATCCTTGCTGTGGCGGCCCTCATCGTGGCTGCGTGCAGCGGAGACACCGAGACCGAGACGTTCG
>CALZIH010000377.1 GCA_945787305.1 uncultured Desulfobulbaceae bacterium
GCTTCGTCGGCGACGACCTCGGACAGGATCGGGCCGAAGTAACGCCCGACGGAGTACCCCGCGTACACGGCAGGAACCATGAGCGCGGTTGAAGGCACTTTGGATACAACCTGTTGAACGAAACCGGAGGGGCGGTCAGCTATGTGTATTGAATGCTTCGCCGGTGTCGTAGAGCTGAGTTGTCGGTTGCGGCGAATGGCAGGCGAGGGAGTTTCTCACTCCGATTTGTGGTTGCTCTTGATGCCATTTTCGCGGTTCTTGGGGCCAGTTTAGGCGTTTTGGACGGGAGGTTGCAGACAATCATCCTGGCACGCTTGCATGTATTTCGTGAGTTTCTTCAATGGTAATTCTCAAGCCGTTCTGGACATAGGCGGTGCCCTAATCGAAGACAGGAATCCGCTCGAAATCTGTACCGGCGCGGGAGGGATTAGTCTGACAGCTACCATGATTCCATGACGACAGGCAGGACAGCGAGATTCGCATTGTCCATCCGACGATTCCCGTTCACCCCCCTCCGCTTCGTCATCCTCGAATTGCTCAATAGAGACACCGAGAAGTTTACGGGACAACGCGAGCTTCTCGCGTCGATGCCGGTTGGCCATGAATCCGTAGTGGCGAATCTTCATGAATCCGCTCGGTACCACGTGCAGCAGAAATCGCCGGATGAACTCCGTTGGTTCCAGTGACGTGACTTTCTGTTGTCCGCCGTCCCTGTAGTCCTTCCAACCAAAATGGACTCGTCCGTTCCTGACGGCGATGAGGCGGTCGTTGGAAATTGCCACGCGATTGGTGTAGCGAGCGAGGTACTTTAGAACGCGAATTGGCGAGCCGATGGGAGAACTCACATCAACCACCCAATCGTTCCTGACGGCTTTGGTCACACGGTTTTCGAACGCGACGACGTTTGAAAGTGACGCGATGTCGCCGTGGAATCCGAGGTCTCCGTCGCGGAAAGCGCGCTTCAATTGGTCAATGAACTTGCCCCGAAATTTACGGCTCAACACATTTCCATGGATGAAGAAGTCCTTTCGGTTCTTCTTGCTTCTTTTGCAGCGAACCCATCGAGTGCCGTCTGGTGAAAGCCCGCCACCAGTAACAATGCAATGCAAATGGACGTGGTAATCCAATTTTCCGCCCCACGTGTGTAGAACGGCAAGAATACCGATTTCTGCACCCATGTGTTTTGGGTCCGCAGCGAGTTGCTTGAGGGTTTGTGCCGCCGCACGAAACAAGATGTTGTAGACGACACGCTGGTTCTGCAAAGCAATGGGACCGAATTCTTTCGGAAGCGTAAAAACCACATGGAAGAAAGGAATTGGCAGCAACTCGGCAGTTCTTGCTTCCGTCCACTCTGCGCGGGCACGTGCCCGACACTTGGGACAGTTTCTATTGCCGCACGAATTGTAAGCGTTTCGCTCGTGTCCGCACTGGTTACACTGTTCCAGATGCCCGCCTAGCACTTTGGTGCGGCAGGCAGCAATGGCGTCAAATGCGCGTCGCTGGTCTACCGAAAGTGAACTACCACGCTCCTGCATGAATTCCAAACCGTAGTCACGAAAGACATCGGCCACCTCGAGCCCATGCCTGGTCATGACGCCTTTTTCCTCCTTTGCGTTTTCGTTTTGTCGCCACGAGGTGCAGCCTTTGGCTGCACCTGCTTTCCTTTCTTCTTACGTTCTTCAAGCACATCCAAAGGACTCGTAGCGCACGCGAGGTCCTGACACGAAACGTGTGTGTACACGGCGGTGGTATTCAAATTCTTGTGACCAAGCAACATCTGAATGATGCGAAGGTTCGTGCCATTTTCGAGGTGATGCGTAGCGAAACTGTGGCGGAGCGTATGGGTATAAACGTTCTTTTTGATGCCCGCATCCCGCGCGGCTTGTTTGCAGGCCTTGTAGACTACCGTTTCCGTAATGTGTCGTCCCGGTATCCTTCCGGGAAAGAGGTACTCCTTTGGTCGAGCCGCCCTCCAATACTCACGAAGCACGACCAGCAATCGCTTCGAGAGCGGAACATACCGATCTTTTCGACCTTTTCCTTGATCAATTCGAATGACCATGCGCTCGCTGTCGATGTCGGAGACTCGTAGCGACACAACTTCGGACACGCGAAGTCCGGCCGCATATTCGGTCATGAGTATGGCTCTATGCTTGAGGCTCTTCAGTGCATCAAAAAACCGGTCAACTTCATTCATACTCATCACGACTGGCAACGTCATCTCCGTCTTCACGCGTTGAATGCCTTCAACAATCCGGTCCTGACCCAGTACCCTTCGGTAGAGGAAGCGGATCGAAGAAAGAATCTGACGGTAGGTTTTGTCCGCGACCTTTTTTTCTCGCACAAGATACAACAAATATCTCCGTATCTCCTCAGGACCTAGCGTCTCAGGCGACTCTCCAAAGAACTGAGCAAACGCCGCAACGTTTCGAACATAGGCACGTTGGGTATTGAACGGCATTTTCTTCATGTCCATCTCTTCAATCATTCGTTGACGCAAAGGTGTCATGGCGTGCTCCTTTCGTGAGCGTGGAACGGATTGAAAAGACCCATTATGCGCTAGGTAGAATCAACCAGCACGCTTTCACTGCAATCCGTCGGCACGATTAAGGAAAACATGGACGGTTGAAGCAAAGCACCAACCGGAAGAAGTGGAGAGAAGAACGGATGCGGTTTCAGAAAGGCTCGCCCTCGCAGCCCACCGCGAAGCGGTTTCGTTCAACTCCCTTTATCATGCATTAAGTTGATGGCCCTGGCAAGCCCGGTTCGAGGGTAGGGTGAAACCCAACAAAGGTACGCAAAGTTGCACAGGATTGGGGGCGAACAGAGGGCAGATTCGAGACCTCAGACCTGGGTGGCCATGCCGAAC
>CALZIH010000378.1 GCA_945787305.1 uncultured Desulfobulbaceae bacterium
GGATTTTTCAGCAGTTCGCCGCATAAATCATACCTTGGCGGGTATCGGTAATATTGAGTCTGACGGCAGGCCGATCCTTGGCCTCGACGCTCGAGATTTACTTGAAATAGTACTTGAAAATGGTCCTGGCGGATTTCTTGTACCAGCGCATATCTGGACCCCATGGTTTTCTCTGTTTGGCTCAAAATCGGGTTTTGATGCCCTGGAAGACTGCTTTGGTGACCTGAGTGCAGAGATCTTTGCCCTGGAGACCGGTCTCTCGTCCGATCCGGACATGAACCGTTGTATATCTTCCCTTGATCGTTTTACCCTGATATCCAATTCGGATTGCCACTCGCCGGCGAAACTCGGCAGGGAAGCGAATATCTTTGATACTGAATTCAACTTTGCAGCCATGCACGCCGCCCTTCGCTCACCAGTCGACCGCCATGGGAAGCAGGTTTTTAGTTCAACAGTCGAGTTTTACCCGGAGGAAGGGAAGTATCATTGCGATGGGCATCGCAAATGTCACGCCTGCCTGGACCCACATGAAACGATCGAGAATAAAGGCTTGTGTCCTGTCTGTAATAAGCCGGTCACCGTTGGCGTCCTCCACCGGGTGATGGAGCTTGCCGATAGGGATGCCCCTGTGCATCGGGCAAATTCTCCCGCTGTTCATAGTCTTATACCGCTTTCAGAGATCCTGAGCGAATTGCTTGGCGTAGGGCCTTCATCAAAAAAAGTCATGCGCGCCTACGGACGTTTAATCAGCGAGTTCTCTTCCGAGTTTAACCTGTTGCTTCATGCATCGAAGCAAGATATCGATGATGCTGGTTCACCGCTTTTGGCGGAAGCCATAGACCGGGTGCGCAGTGGCAGGGTTATCCGAAAACCGGGTTATGATGGCGAATTCGGCGTTATCCGCGTTTTTGCTGAAGATGAATTGAGCAGGTTGGCCGGTCAACTCAATCTGTTTGGTGAACCGGCCGCAGTAAAAAAAAAGAAAGGACAACGACAAGGTCCCGCTCAACGTAAGCCGAAACAGATTAAGAAGAAAACAGGGGAAAAGAAGAAAAGCCTGAATTCCGCTCAGCAGGCTGCTGTTACAAGTTCCGCCCGCTATATACTTGTTCAGGCAGGGCCCGGCACCGGAAAGACCCACACCCTGGTTTCGCGAATCATTCAACGGATCAAGCACAACCCCGACCCGACCACGGTTATCACGTTTACCAACAAGGCCGCAGGTGAAATTCGTGAACGACTCGATAACGCTGGACTGCCGAGTGACTCGGTCTTTGTCTCGACCCTGCATGGCTACTGTCTTCATTATCTCCGTCTCCGGGATCCGCTTCTTCGAGTTGCCGGTCCGGAGATGCAACCCCTGCTGCTGCATCAGCTTTTTCCTGCTCTGGACCACACAGGGCTTGCCGAGTTATGCCAGGAAATCACTGACTCGCTGCAACAAGCAAGCCGGCCGGACAAGCAAGCCGTTTCCCCGATGGTCAAGAACTATTTTACTATGCTGGATGGACAACACCTGGTTGATCTTGAAGCAATTATTCCCTGTACCTTAGGCCTGCTCAAGCAAAACACTCCATTCAGTAAGATTATAAGGCAAGGCACGGGTTCACTGCATATAGATGAATTCCAGGATGTAAATGGTGTTCAGTACGAGTTGGTGAAAACGCTCTCTCAGAGTTCTTCTGTTTTTGCAATAGGCGATCCCGATCAGGCGATATATGGATTTCGCGGGGCAGATCCGAAATGGTTTTATCAATTTATGCAGGATCTCAGTCCCGATGTCCATAATTTGAATTACAACTATCGTTGTGATAAACATATACTCAAGGCAGCCGCCCATGTCATTGCCAACAATCAGCACTCTGGAGAAGAGGCAACGCCGCTGAGTTCCGACAACGGGCAAGTTGTTCTACAAAAATTTTCGTCTTCATTTGCCGAAGCAAGGTTCGTAGCCGAGCAAATAGAAGAACTCCTAGGAGGTACTTCCCACCGGCAAATAGAAGCCCTTGCAAGTGAAGCGAATCCCGATTTTTCCCTCAAGGACATCGGAGTACTTTACCGGACAACAAGACAGGCAAAAGTTATTGCCGATGTTTTATTTAAACAGGGCATACCTTACCAGATCGTTGATCTTGAAGCGTTTTATCAAAAAGAACCGGCAAAGATCCTTTTTTCCTGGTTGCTTGTAGCAGCCAATCTTGCCGACCTTGCCCATTTTCTCTTTCTCTACAGCCTGGAACGCGGTATCGGAAAGACCACGCTTGGCCTGATCGAGGACGCCCTTGGCAAACAGGCCAGTGATCCTCTGGCCGTACTTGCGGCATTGGATAAGCCGTCCAACCAACTCAGAGAAACTACGGCAACATTTCAAGGCCTTGCCAGGGGAATTCGTGCGCTTGCTGATAAAGATGGCGTAGCCGCGAGCATGGGCCCCATACTCAAATATTATAATCTTTCTGAAGACGATGTGGAAATACAACGTTTTCTCCGTCTTGCAGGTGCTCTTGGGAATTCCTTGCCAGAGTTTGGTGAGTATCTGCTTCAAAACAGCCATACGGTAAGCTATGACGATAAGGCGGAGGCTGTGACCTTGATGACCCTGCACGCCGCCAAAGGCGTAGAATTTCCCGTAGTTTTCCTGGTTGGGGTTGAGGAGGGGCTGCTGCCATTGCAACCTAGGGATGCGTTGACTGAAGCCGATCTTGTTTCCCATCTGGAGGAAGAACGGCGACTGTTTTTTGTCGGCCTGACCAGAGCAAAGCATCAGGTCTATCTCAGTTGGTCGACACAGGGCAATGGATTTAGCAGGAGCGGTACCCCGTCGCCGTTCATGCGTGAAATCCCGGAAT
>CALZIH010000379.1 GCA_945787305.1 uncultured Desulfobulbaceae bacterium
TTTACGCAATCCTCATCAACACATTTTTCTTCTCGACACGACGCCCCAGACTTTGCACTTTCATCGGGATGGTCTACAATTTCCGTTTCAGGGAACATTGACGTAGGCGCGTTCTCGCCTGGAATTATCCCGCCTGCTTCTCCCTGGCCCGCCTCCTTAGTATCTGTCATTGACCGCCCTAAAAGAGCCACCCATGATCGGGCTAATGGAGCCACTAAAAAGTGGTTAAATCCGAGTTTCGGAGAGGGTTATTTTTTACCGTTTTTTGACCTTGAATTCAATGACTGTTTTTGTGTTTTTGAAAGAGGTTTGGGAGCACGGTAACTCTTCCCATCAAGAACAAGTCGATAGGCACCGTGACGAAGCCTGTCCAAGGTCGCAGCGCCGATGATTTTGTTGGGAAAAGCCTCTCCCCATTCTTCGAAATCTAAATTGCTTGTCACAATCGTTGAACGATTCTCATAACGCTCTGCAATAACGGTGTGCAGATCTTCGTCCTGAGGCGGTTGCAGAGGTTTCAGGCCATAGTCATCAATGATAAGCAGATCGACTTTGATCAAAGCCTTGAGTTTACGGTCATAGGTGTTTGTGGCTTTGGCAGCATGGAGTTGCCCCAGCATTTTGCTCATGGTTGTAAAAAGTACATCCCGATCCAGACGAACGGCACAGTGACCAATCGCCTGGGCAAGGTGGCTCTTGCCGGTTCCGCAGGGGCCAGCGATGAGCAGCGAGACTTTTTCTTTCATAAATTGACAGGTGGCCAGATCCATAACCATTTTTTTATCGACGAATGGATTAAATGTAAAATCGAAAGCCTCTATGGTTTTCCCCTGCCGGAAACCAGCCCGGCGCAAGCGCAGGTCAAGCTTTTTTGATGAACGCCTGGCTGTCTCATCCTGCAGCAGCAGAGCAAGAAACTCAGTATAGGACAACGAATCGTCAATTGCCTGCCTGTTTCTGACTTCCAGGGAATCAAGAAACCCTGAGAGTCTGAGCTGTTTGAGCATGGGGGTAAGTTCCGGCATGGGGTTCATGTCTTTCTCCTTTTATTGAATGAGTAACGTGTTTGCATCGCGGCAGAAAGTGCCGTTTCCTGTGTACACGTTGCTGAGTTGCTTGTTGGTTTCCGGTGGTGTCTCGAGATGATCAAGCTCTTTGGCCAGAATGGTTTTTACTGTCTGGTAGCGAGGGTTATCATAAAATAAAGCTCGCCGGCAGGCTGCCTCAAGTCGCTCTTTGCCATACTTGGACTTGAGCCCAACGATCCCTTGTGCAGCTCTCAGGTTATCGAGAACCCGGTCACAGAATAGGTGGTCAATGAGTGCCCGACAAAACGGCCCGATGACATCAGCCTGCTTTAAGCACCACTGGGGATCCTGCATCAGGTAAGCCTGAGCATTTGGTGGAAGATGATCGTTACAGGTTGACTTTTGCCCCGGTTGCTTCAACCGTGGGTGGACAGCTATCAGCTGGTGATCTTTGAAAAGCTTAATGGACTTTTCGGTCTCCTGGAGCCAGAGCTCTTGCCTGACAAAACGGTATGGCGCCGAGTAAAAACATTTTTCGAATTGGACATGGCAGTTACCGTGCAGCTTAACTTGTGCCCAGGTGGAAAGTTCCGGCGGTCTGTCCGGCAGGGCTTTAAGCAAGTGGTGCTCTGTCTCATTAAAAAGCTTGATGGGTTGCTGTTTTGTGGTTCCATGTATGCGAACGGAGGCGATTTCCCGAACCCATTGCAGTGCCTGTTGATTGGCATCGGCAAGAGAACGAAACTTCTTCAAGGGCAGGAAGTTACGTTTGACGTATTTCACACCCGATTCTACGATTCCCTTTTTTTTAGGTTCCCGAGGCGGACACGGTGAAATAAGAAAATCGTAGGCCTGGGCGAAGTCTGCATAGGATCGCTGGACGGCAGGATCTCGGTAGCAGGCTCTGGTAATTGCTGCCTTGGGGTTGTCGATGACTACCCGGACAGGAAGTCCGCCAAAGAATTCAAAAGCCCGACGGTGACAACCAAGCCAGGTGAGTACCTTCTGGTCACGCACCATCTCTACATATTGGTGACGACTCCAGGCCAGGGTCATGACGAAAAACCATGTTTTGAACTCTTCACCGGTGAACACATCGATGATGCGAGGACCGGCACCGAAGTCAACCTGTGCACTGTCACCGGGCACGTGATCGAGCATGACGGTGGCTTCCGGCGGTTTATTTTTTTGGAGTTTTTTCAAGAATCTTCGCACAGCAGAATAACTACCGTTGAAGCCGTATTTGTCCTGGAGTGTTCTATGGATGACAGTTCCGGATATCCCTTGGTTGTGCCAAATTTTTACTTCCTTGGCAAAGGGGTTGATAGAGGATGCTTGCGGTTGTGCAGCCGGTGGGGAAAGAACCTTGGCAAGTTCCTGATTATCAGGGAGTGATGAGGTTAATTCCAGCCAGCCATGGCGAAGTGCCGTCTTTCTGAGTTCAGACGCTTTGTTTCGCCCTATAAGGCCGGTCTTGGATAATTGTCGATCTGACTCTCCCTGGCGCATCCGGGCGAGTATATGACGATATTCATGCATTTCGAATCTCCTGTTACCCATTTCAGTGTTCCTCCTTTGGATTTGATAAAAAACAAATCCGCGGAGTCTACACTGATGATGGGAGAAAATCCGAAACTCTGATTTAAGTGGCCCTATTAGGCCGATCCTGAAGTGGCTCTATTACCCCGGTCACAGGGTGGCTTCATTAGGCCGATCTTCAGATGGCCCTATTAAGGCGATCATGGAATGGCTCTATTGGGGCGGTCGGTAACAGGTGTCATTGACCGCCCTAAAAGAGCCACCCATGATCGGGC
>CALZIH010000380.1 GCA_945787305.1 uncultured Desulfobulbaceae bacterium
TTCCTCTTCACGGACGCGATTCCACGGCTCATCGAGGACGAACTGGCGTAGCGCTCGGACCTCCCGATAGGCTCGCCGTTGGCTGCCAGAAGTACGAAGTAGGGTTGTCCGTTGGTCGATTTACGGCGGTCATACGCACCCGTCTTCTTCGAGTTCTTCTTGACAGATTTGATGCCGTTGTTCGCACCGGCCTTGCTGTTGTAACGCTCGCTTGTGAGGATCACCTGGCCGTTAGAGGCGTGCAGGTTAAACAGCCTTTTCCGGCCAACGGAAAACAAGATCTTGCTGATGGGAGAGTGTAGCGGTTGTGAAGCCTGCCTGTTGGTCTGCCCTGTCGATGCTATAGGCAGAGGCAGCCGTGAGGTAGGGGCAACCTATGAAACTCGCAAGGGGAGATTGTCGCTTTTTACCGGTGCACTCTTTCCTGGATCTGAAGAGAGTGCCCTGGTGGTCAAGTCCGTTCGCAGACGAGCCGAAGAAAAGGCAGGAAATTTCGATGTCATATTGGTGGATACAGCACCGGGTACCCATTGTAATGTGATTGATGCCTTGCAAGGTGCGAAATTCGTGGTGGCCGTAACCGAGCCGACGCCACTGGCAGCACATGATCTTGATCTGATGCTTTCCTTGCTCAACAGGTTTGCACTCGACCGTTCTGTCTTTATTAACCGTTCCGATCTTTCTACCGGGATCGATCTGATCCTGGATATTACCGGAAAACACGCTACCCGGATTGAGTCAGGCCTGCAAATAGACCATCAATTGCTCGATAGCTATCTTCAGGGTGATCCTGTAGTGAAACGTTTTCCCGACTCTCTTGCGGCAAAAACCTTTCAGGCCGTTGCCGAGAATATCAGCAAGGAGCACCTGCCATGAAAGAAATCGTAGTGCTCAGTGGTAAGGGGGGTACTGGAAAGTCGTCTCTGACTGGAACACTGGCCAGTCTGCTTACAGAAAAGCATACAATAGTCCTGGCCGATACTGATGTGGATGCACCCAATCTCCATCTGGTATTAGCTGGGAAAGAAAAAGAGGTGTCAACGATAGGGAAAGAAAAAGAGGTGTCAACGATAAAGGCATCGGATAAGGCCTCTATTGAATATGATATGTGCAGTCGATGCATGGAATGTGTCGACGTCTGCCGTTTTGATTCGATTCTTGTAACGGATCAGCCGATTATCATTCCCCATTCCTGTGAGGGATGTGGGGCGTGTAACCTTGTCTGTCCAACTGGTGCCGTCCAAGTGGGGCCGGTCATTAACGGCTGTCTGCGTATTGTAGAGACCCCTGTCGGAATTATAGTTTCCGGCGAGCTTAATATCGGTGAATCGAGTTCGGGTAAACTTGTCGAGGTGGTGAAAAACAGAGCTAGAGCCGAGGCTGACTCGATAGGTGCCGATCTTCTCCTTGTCGACGGCCCTCCCGGTATTGGTTGTCCTGTAATCGCATCGGTAAAAAAAGCTGATTATATCCTCCTGGTCACCGAGCCGACCCCTTCTGCTCTGCATGATCTTGGTCGTGTAATTGAAACCATTGTGTTTTTCGGGATACCCTGTGGGGTTGTTTTGAACAGGGCTGACCTGCCGGGTGGAACCAGGGCCGAAGTTGTCCACTATCTGCAAAAAAATAATCTGCCTTTACTGGCCGAAATCCCATATGATTTGGCCATGCCTATGGCCTTGGCCGAAGGTGAGCTGGTGGTGAAGGCCTACCCGCAAGCCATATCATCTAGAGCTTATGTTGAACTGAGTCAGAAAGTTGGAGAGATGTTATGATAACTAAATGACTGGACTGTAACGTCATATCGTGCTACGTAGAATTTTGATTATTCAGACTCGATAAGTCGGTTGACAGGAAAGGCCGGCGGGTTTATTTAGTAGATGTACATTGTTTTTGTGGGCGATCATGCCCCATTATGATTAATTAATCGGAGGTAGGAACATGTTTGAAGTAGAAGTTGATAAGGATAAATGCAATGGTTGTGAGGAATGTATTGGCGCTTGTCCGGCCCAGGTTTTAGAGCTGGTTGACGAAAAATCAGAGCCTGTTGAGATGGATGAATGCCTTGGTTGTGAGACCTGTGTAGAAGTTTGTCCCGAAGGAGCCATTACGGTGACCGAGGTCTAACTTGAGATTAGCGTTTACAATGTAATCATCCCGGATGCCAAAGACGGATGGATTTTATTTTGGACTCAAAGCGTGGGATGAAAAAGCATTACCCAAGTCTGATTATAGAATAGTATGATGAAAGAATTGAGGGCTGTCTCCATGCAGCCCTCAATTTCACTGTACGTCGCCTAGAAATCGCTGTGTACAGTCCTCCTTGACAGCTTTCCTTGCTGTTTGTAAATGTATTCCCTGCTTGTTTGAATGAAATAGTTTAAAATACCGCTTTGACAACCGGAACTCTTCTCTCTATAAGGCCCCTCCTGACACCCTTCATTTTCCTTTGAATCCTGAAGATTTTCGTTTCCCTTGAATATGTGGTGCAATCATGAAAAAAACGATCCTGGTCACAGGTGGCTGTGGCTTTATCGGTGTAAATTTTGTACGTCTGCTTCTTGAAACCTGTCCGGACTGGCAGGTGGTTAACCTTGATAAGCTGACCTATGCCGGAAACCTGCAGAGTCTCGAAGATGTTGCCGATCATCCCCGTCATACCTTCATTCGAGGGGACATTTGTGATGCTGAATTGATTGATTCGTTGTTTGCAGAATATGCCATCGATACCGTGGTTCATTTTGCCGCAGAATCCCATGTCGACCGCTCCATTACCGGGCCGGATGCCTTTGTCCGGACTAATGTCTTTGGAACCTTTGCTCTCCTTGAAGCTGCAAAAAAATATTGGCTTGATCAGGGAAGGGGAGATGACGGTTGTCGTTTTCTCCATGTCAGTACCGATGAAGTGTATGGTTCTCTCGGGGAAACCGGATTTTTTACCGAGGAAACCTGCTACGATCCCAGATCGCCATATTCTTCCTCAAAGGCTTCGTCCGATCATTTTGTCCGGGCCTATTTTCATACCTATGGTTTGCCAATTCTTATTACAAATTGTTCAAATAATTACGGCCCCTACCAGTTCCCTGAAAAGTTGATACCACTGGTTCTCAATAATGCCCTTCATGGCAAAGAACTCCCTGTCTATGGAGATGGAGGAAATGTGCGCGACTGGCTGTATGTGCGAGATCATTGCGAGGCCATCGTCAGGGTGCTTGAACATGGAAGAGCCGGTGAGGCGTATAATATCGGTGGTCACAATGAAAAAAGGAATCTAGAAGTTGTGGAACTCCTCTGTGATATGTTAGACAGCAAGGTCGGCCCACAAGCAGACGGTCAACCAAGACGGAGGTTGATTACCTTTGTCAAGGATCGACTCGGGCATGACCGCCGCTATGCAATAGATGCAGGTAAAATGGATCGTGAACTTGGTTGGCGTCCTCAGTACAGCTTTGAACAAGGGATTGAGAAAACCGTAACCTGGTATCTCAATAATAGGAAATGGTCGGAATCGGTTATGGACGGAACGTATCGACAGTACTATGCAGCCATGTACGGGCAGGAAAAATGAAGATTTGTAAAACAGCCATACCCGAAGTGTTGATTATTGAACCGCAAGTGTTCGGAGATGAGCGCGGTTTTTTCTTTGAAAGCTTTAACCAGCGTCGCTGGCACGAAAAGACTGGACTTGATACCAGGTTTGTCCAGGAAAATCATTCCAGCTCGTCGCAAAATGTTCTGCGGGGTTTACATTATCAGGTCAAACAGAGCCAGGGCAAACTTGTCCGGGTTATTCAGGGAGAA
>CALZIH010000381.1 GCA_945787305.1 uncultured Desulfobulbaceae bacterium
ACAGAATAAAAGAACAACCAGGTGGTGGAAGCCAAATTCGATGATATACCTGCTCTTACTGGTCTTTATGACAACAGCTTGCGAGCAGCCAGACGATACGCCGGATAAGATTATAAAGAGAGATGTGCAACCAATGCGAGGCAAAATTATTGCAGTGGGCAACTCGTTGAGTGCCGGATATGGGGTAGCGGAAGACGCTGCCTACCCTTCCCTTCTCGAAGATGAACTCCATTCCCGAGACCTCTACTACAAAGTAATTAACGCCGGTATCAGCGGTGAAACAAGCAGCGGCACGTTGTCCCGAATCCAGTGGGTGATCTCCTTCAAACCCGACATCGTCATTCTTGAAACCGGCGCTAATGACGGCCTACGGGGCATCGACCCTTCCCTGACCAAAAAAAACATCGACACCATATTAGGCGAATTGAAGAATGCAGGAATAACCGTTATCCTCTGCGGCATGAAGATGGTACGCAATCTGGGCGACACCTATGTCGATGATTTTGAGGCCATCTATCCATCGCTTGCCGAACAACACGAGGTTCCCTTTATGCCTTTTTTTCTCAAAGGCGTCGCCGGGGAACCGAGTCTTAACCAAAGTGACGGCATTCATCCCAATGAAAATGGGTACCGGATCATAGTGAAAAATCTTCTCTCTCATGTTCTGGAGGTGATAGAGTGAGTGGACCAAAGGATGCACCTGAATATTTAAACACAGTAAACATGCGACGCGACAAAGAGATCGGAAGATGAAAAGAGCAGAGATTCCACAGTATCATGAATCAGCAACGCTCAGCCTTGACCAGCGGCAAGCTCTACACCCGCTCCTGCAGCAACTGCCGGACGGTATATCCGAGTTTACTTTTGCAAACCTTTACCTTTTCAGAAAAAACCATAACTATCGAATAAGCAAGATTGACAATGATACGCTGGTAATACAGGGAAAAGATGGTGAGAACAGTTTTTTCATGCTCCCCTTTGCCTTGCCTTCGCCGGAAGCGCTGCAAACTCTTTTTGCCGATCTCGTTTCTATGAAATGTGTTTCGGAGGAGCGGGCCAAGATCTTGAGCCAACAGGACTATACCGTCACAGAAGATCGAGACAACTTTGATTACCTCTACCTGCGGCAGGATTTATCGGAACTGGCCGGGCGCAAATTTCATAAAAAGAGAAACCTGATCAAGGCATTTATCAGCAACAACGCCTATGAAGGGAGACCGTTGCTGGAAGAACTGAAAGACGATGCCTTTTCGGTCCTGGAAGAGTGGCGCAGTGGTCGTCAAGACCAGGGAGACTATGAAGCGGCCAGGGAAGCCCTGGAACTATCGGAAGAACTTCAGCTCTGTGGCGGCATTTACTATGTTGAGGGTAAACCAGTGGCCTACTCACTTGGTGAAGAATTGAGCTGCGGCCGCAGCTTTGTCATTCATTTTGAAAAGGCTGTGGGCACCTACAAGGGAATCTGGCAATTCGTCAACCAGGCCTTTGCCTCCATCCTCCCTGAGCAATACGAGACGATTAACAGGGAACAGGATCTGGGGAATGCTGGTCTCAAGAAGGCGAAGTCGAGTTATAACCCCATCGGCTTCATCAGAAAATATCGTGCCCGGTTACCTGACTAGATGAGAGTGAAAAGCGGAAAACCAACCTGGCAGCAAGGCAATACACCTCGAGTCATTGCAGTGAGCCGCCTTGATTTGGCATGGGGAGCGGCCGTTGAAAAACGCAACCCTTATCGCATTTTTCAACAGCCTCCTCGTAACGGAATTAGTCGGTTTTCGTAAAGGCCTGCTTCTTGGCCCCGCACACAGGACAGGTTTCCGGTGCTTCATCTTCGCAGGTGTAACCGCAAATGCCACAGACATAATAGTCTGTCTCGGTCATGTTATCGATATTATCCAAAGCTTTCTGGTACAAATCGGCATGAATTTTTTCAACTTCGTTGGCATAGGTGAAGGTACGCTCTGCTGCCGTATTGCCCTCCGCCTTTGCGTTTGCAATCATGTCCGGATACATATTCTTGAACTCGTGGGTTTCACCGGCAACAGCCTCGGTTAGATTGGCGGCGGTATCGTTAATCCCTTTCATGGCCCGAAGATGGGCGTGCGCGTGAATAGTCTCGGCATGGGCTGCGGCCCTGAAAAGTTTTGCCACCTGATTATGGCCTTCTTTGTCGGCTTTCTCAGCAAAAGCAAGGTACTTTCGGTTCGCCTGTGATTCCCCGGCAAATGCTTCCTGCAGATCTTCTTCGGTTTTACTCATCTCGTTGTACTCCTTTGAATTATTTATCTGGTTACGTTTTCAATTTCCATTCAATGCAATCAATAAAGTATGTTTGGATTTACCCGTAAGGTAGATATGCCCGGTTAAGGACTGTACGGTAACCGTAAGCATTAACAAAAGACACAGTTGGTATAGGTACAAAAAAGCAAGTTGGAAGTCAACACCTTTCCTCCTTCCGGGAATCAACATATTTAGGAAAGAGAAACATATACTTAGGACGAAGAAACACACTTTGCAAGCGTGGAGAGTATATGTGAAGAACTCGTGAAGTGTACCCTTTACAGGACTAATAAAAAATCCGATGACACGACGGCGTCACCGGATTTTTATTTCTATTGTAATGGAGGAGAAAAGCCCAAAGAGGAAACAAAACCTACTATCACTACATGCCGGCAATAGCGCCAAACCAGGACTGGACAAGAGAGATGGGACCACCTGCGACAACAAGTCCACCAACTATGCTGGCAAAAGACCACAATCCGACAACGACTCCGGCACCGACCATGGTGGCTACAGCTCCTCTGGAAACTTCGGCTTG
>CALZIH010000382.1 GCA_945787305.1 uncultured Desulfobulbaceae bacterium
CGGTAACAATGCTCAACAATCCCTGGGTAAGGCCAATACGGTGGCCACTGCCGGTGAAGAGATGAGTGCCAATATGAACTCGGTTGCCGCTGCCATGGAAGAGGCTTCTACTAATGTTGGCAGGGTCGCTGAAGCTGCCGAAGAGATGATGGGCACAATTAATGGAATTGCCGAGAATAGTAAAAAGGCCAGTAGCATCAGCTCCCAGGCTGTAACGCAGACGAAAAACGCCTCTACACAGGTGGGAGAGTTGGGAACAGCAGCCAAGGAGATAGGAAAGGTCGTAGAAGTTATCACGGAAATCTCAGAGCAGGTCAATCTCCTGGCTCTCAACGCCACAATTGAGTCGGCCCGGGCCGGAGAGGCAGGGAAAGGATTTGCTGTCGTGGCCAACGAGATTAAAGAGTTGGCCAGGCAGACCTCTACCGCCGCTGAAGAGATTAAGATAAAGGTTACAGGTATTCAAAACTCAACCGATGAAACAGTAACGGAAATTTCTACCATTTCAACAGTTGTCAATGAAGTCAATGAGATTGTCTCCCTTATAGCAACGACAGTAGAAGGGCAATCGGTGACCACCAGAGAGATCGCCGGTAATATCGGTCAGGCCTCTCAAGGGATCGGCGAGGTTAGCGAGAACGTTGCCCAGAGCTCAACCGTGTCTTCCGAGATTGCCGTTGAAATTGCCGAAGTTACCGAAGCTGCCGGTGAGATTTCCACATCCAGTTCTCTGGTCACCAAGAATGCACAAGATCTTTCCCGTTTAGCTGGAGAACTAAATGAAATGGTTGGGCAATTCAAGGTTTAAAACTATCAAACTGCTTTGCTGTAGCGCCGCCTCATTGAAGAATTTGATTACCATCAAAGCTCAGCTATTCTGCTTGGTGAGGGGGCTGATTTTATTTTTCTACACCGGGGACAGAATACTTTTCACTACAGGAAGTGGTTAAAGCAATTGCTCCCTGTTTAAATTAAATGAAAAATTCAATCTGTCTCCCGGATTGGTGAAAAATTTAGTCCGCTCTTTCAAATGTCGCATAGGTATTTCTACCTTTAAGCTGAGCTTTGATGGTAATCAGTTTAAAGAATAATACGGGAGGCGGAGCCTGCTCAATTCCGCTCAGGAGATATTTTTTACAATAAAGGGGACGCGCCCCATGCTCGAATCAGCAAGTGCAAAGAGTTGGTGTGGTTTTGTTGGCTTTATATAAGGTCTATGTCCCCTTGCCAGATAAGTTTCCCTTGAAATAGCCTGCTAATCCAGCTTTCTCAAAGCCCCCAAAAACAATCCGTTTGCAGAATAGCGGAATAAGAGTTTGCGGGCTTTTTAGACGCCGAACTTACCCTCCGGGTGAAAAATGAAACCGGTTATTTTGCAGAGGCAAGAAGTCGGCTAGAGAGAAGACTGATGTGCTTCATCTCTTCTTTGATGATGGCATTGATGTGATCTTTTCCATGGTATTCGCCAACCATATCCTTCATACCGAGGTAAAACGCAATGGAGTCTTTTTCCGCGGTGATGGCGCCGGTCAGGATGCCTTCCATGGAAGAAAGGTCAAACTCTTTTTTATAGAAAACACGAGTGTCGGCGAGCGCTTGCAGGTATTGGCCAGCCTCATCCTGAGGATCAAAAGTCACCGACTCTGTCTCCTGTATTTTAAGATTTTTCCTCAGGCCTGCGAAGGTTACTTCATGATCATCCTCCATTTGAGCCAGTTCAACCAGGAACTTTTTGTCCTCCTCATTGGTTACGGCCTCGGCTGCCTCTCGGTAGTACTTGGCTCCGTTGCGTTCAATCTGCTCTGCCATTTCAAAAATTTCGTCTGCATTAAAATCCAGGCCCATCTTTATTCTCCATGTATAATAAAATGAAACTACAGTTTTGTATGGCTTGCTTTTATTATTCAGCAGTTGTCGGGTCGATTGTTTCTCTAACCTGACTAATACTATTGGCTGGGAATTGACCCTTGTTGGCGTGGTCGCGTATTGTGCTTTCATCCGGTGCTAGATACACGCAGTATATCTTTTCATCTGTAACGTAGCTGTTCACCCACTGAATTTTTGGTCCCATTTCGTTCAATATACCGCATGATTTTTGCGAGATGGACTGCAAGTCGGCCGGAGTGAGATTGCCGGCACCGGGAATTTCTCGTTCAATAATAAATTTAGGCATTCTTTATCCTTTCCAATAGGTTGCGGATGAGCAGACACATTCTAGGTTCATGTCCTGTTTTGTTTATCTGCTCAGCCAGTTTATGGGTATGCATGTACATGAAATTCGGCCTCCACCGCTGATTTATTCTGATAATTCAGAGCGTGAAGACCTCACTTCCCAATGGATCACCTGATACGTCTAGCAAATTGTGAGCCAAAACAGTAGATTTGTTAAATCAGATGGTTATGCCGGAAACCCTGGTTTGTCCATGGGACTAAATGACGTGTAAAAAACAGGATAACGAAAACTTGATGCTTAAACAACAGCCGTGAGTCGTCGCAGACTGGATACTATAGGGACGGCCAGGAGAGCAGGACATAATGACCCGGCACGAGGAGGGAGATGTGACAAAACGACCCGTATCCTTAAGGGCGAGGTGACTGGAATGATGAAAACACTTCTTATTGCCCCTGCCATTATTCCTCACAAAGGCCTAACTGAGAGTCCATTATTTCTTAATTCAGGTATTCCTTGAAAACCTGATTGTCTTGAGTTGAGGGGTTCCTGAAAAATCGGTTTTTTCGCTTGAGATCAAAACACCAATAACCTTTAGTCGCGAGGGGCGTTTGAATAGTGCATTAGTGGTGCGATAGAGGAGGT
>CALZIH010000383.1 GCA_945787305.1 uncultured Desulfobulbaceae bacterium
CCGGGCAAAAGGATGTCGAGAATGATCAGGTCGGGCCGTTTGGTTTTAAGCAGGGTAAGGGCTTCTTCTCCGGAGTCAACAGCCAGTGTTTTGTATCCCTGCCGGGAAAGCAATTCGGTCAGTATCTTCCGATTGACCGGGGAATCTTCGACGACTAATACGGTCTGTTGCTCTGACATGCTGTTAGTTTTTCAGGCTGTTGATCGGGGCGGGAATTTTACCGCCAAATTCGACGAAACGATTGGATTTGCCGACATTTTGCACCGGCAGGATCGCCGACTCGCCAAAAAGACCGCCAAAGGAGACAAAGTCGCCCTCTTCCTTGCCGGGAACCGGTATGATACGCACCGCAGTCGTCTTGTGGTTAATCATACCGATTGCCATTTCATCGGCGATAATGGCGGCGATGGTGGCGGCATCAACAGAACCGGGTACCGCTATCATATCCAGACCCACTGAACAGACCGAGGTCATGGCTTCCAGTTTTTCCAAAGACAGGCTGTTGTTTTTCACCGCTTCAGCCAGTTCCGCATCCTCACAGACCGGGATAAATGCACCGGAAAGGCCACCGGCGCTCTGGCTGGCAAAGGATCCACCTTTTTTGACGGCGTCATTAAGCAAAGCGACAATGGCCGTTGATCCGGGAGCACCGATATTGTCCACCCCCATGATTTTCAAGATCTCACCCACTGAATCGCCGACCTTGGGTGTGGGGGCAAGCGATACATCGACAATGCCAAAGGGTAAGTCTAAAGCCGTGGAAACCTGACGACCGATGAGTTCGCCGCAGCGGGTGACCCGACAGGCAGTCTGTTTGATTTCTTCGGCCAGCTCATGCAGACCCGGCCTGGTAACAGCCTCCGCAAGTTTACGCTCAAGGGCGCGGGCAACAACACCTGGACCGCTGACTCCGACATTTATAACCACCTCATGCTGGCCGGGCCCGTGGATCGCCCCGGCCATGAACGGATTGGCCTCGGGCTGGTTGGTGAAGACGACCAGGCGGGCAGCAGAAAAACCGCCGCTGTCCTTACTGCCGTCGGCAAGATCCTTGATGACCTGGCCCATGGTGGCCACCGCATCCATGTTTATACCGTATTTACTGGAGCCGACATTAATGGATGCGCAGACCTTGGCGGTTGCCGCCATGGCATCGGGCATGGCTGCCATAAGTGTAGCCGCCGCTTTACAGGTCCCGTTCTCAACGTTGGCTGAGAAACCGCCAAGAAAATCAATACCGACCAGGCTTGCCGCTTCATCAAGGGATTTGGCGATAGCAACGAAGTCGGCCTGTGAAAAGCCTGCGGCCACATAAGCAACCGGGGTAACGGCGATGCGTTTGTTAACCACGGAAATACCGTATTTTGCACTGACCTGTTCACAGACGGCAACCAGGTTTTCGGCATGACGACAAATTTTATCTTTTATTTGGGTGCAGGTATCCCGGGGACTTTCGCTGCGGCAGTCCATCAAGTCAATGCCCATTGTCACTGCCCGGACATCCAGATTTTCCTTCTGGATCATGTCGACAGTGGTGAGAATCTGGTCTGATCGAATCATAACATTCTGATTTCGTTGGTGGCCTTAAAGATATCATAATGCTGAAGCAAGAGGGTCAGGCCGTGTTTACTGTTGAATTCTTCAAGACTTGCGCGGAGTTTCTCAAGTGAGGGACAGTTGTCGAGATCGACCAATAAGATCATGGTATAGGTTTCGCCCTTGCTCGCTGTCGACAGGTCGAGGATATTAATCCGATGCTCTACGCAAAACCCACTGACCTGGGCGACAAAGCCGATCCTGTCGGCACCTCTGGCTGTAAGAACATAACTGTCGACAGGTACTGGGTTTGTTGGTTTTTGCAGGACCGGTTTGACCGAAATTTCAAAGGGGTTGTTGGGATCAATGGCCAGCAACTGTTCCCGGATGGCCTGTTGGCTGACGTTTTCAGGAAAGGTTCCATAGAGGATCATGCTGAAGTAGCCCTGCAGCACCTGTTGCCGGGTGTCGGTCAGGTCGCCTTCCATGGCGGCAATCTTCCGGGTGATATCATGGATGATACCGATGCGGTCAGCGGCCATGACCGAAATAATGTATTGTTTCCTGTTCTCTACCATCGTCTTGGTTGGTTAAGCTGATTGTCGGTGTCGAAAAAAGCCTCGCCACCGACGGCGGAAAGGTTGTAACTCGTTGTATTATTTGTAGAGTGCACCATGCGTATACCACTTAATACGAGTCCATCAAGATTGTACATAGTCAAAATCACCACCCTGCAGGTCGATGTTTAACCAACCATTGCAGAGTTGTGAAGGAATACCCAGCAGTAACTTCACCGTTTCCACTGCCTGGAGCGAGGCGATAATCGTTGCCGTAAAAGCAAGCACCGGCGGTGGATCCAATTGTAACTCGCTCTCTGGGTAGAGTCTTGCCAACAGATTCCCTCCCGGACGTTGAACGCCGATCTGACCATACCAGCCGTTGACCGCCCCGTGCACCAGGGAAAGGTTTTGTTTGGCACATCGATCAGCGAGATCTCGTCTGGCTTCCACCGAGTCAAGGCAGTCGACGACCACATCCGTATCGACAAAGCGTTCCGTTGACCGGAAGTCAACCTCCAGGGCCTGTACCTGGATGAAATCGTGGATCTGTCTGATTCGGCCGGCAAGGGTCTCGGCCTTGTTTCTGCCCATGGTTTGCTGTAAAGCGCCCAACTGGCGATTCAGGTTACTGGGGGCAAAGGCATCCATGTCAAAGAGGGTCAAGCGGCCAATACCAATCCGCGCCAGGTTGCGCCA
>CALZIH010000384.1 GCA_945787305.1 uncultured Desulfobulbaceae bacterium
GAACGTTTCATGTAAGCAGCAAATATTTCTACCGCCTGGTTTTTCTGGATCAGTCCGTTAACAGTAAGGTACCTTGATTTTGCCCAATCTCCCGGAGTTTTCGCTTACCTGATCTCGAACGAAGGTCCTAATTTTTCAAGGCACTCTTTACCCCGTTGCGCCAGTATTTTTTAATAAAATAGTCAGCCAGCAGCGGGATGTCTTCCTTTCGTTCTCGCAAGGGGGAAGTTGATATTCACCATATTTGTCGGTGTCGTAAAAAGCCTCACCACCGACGGCGGAAAGGTTATAACGCATTGTATTTCCGTGCAGTGCAAACGGCGTTTTGGACTTTTTACGAATCCATCATCTTTAAGCGATGAAATAGATCTTCCTGGAAAACGCTCAAGATTCGTTGCATGGCGGCTGACTTTGATAGTATTTCGTCAACGTTCTATTTTTTGTGTCAGCTTCTTGCGTATACTTGTGATGGTCCTCAGGTCTCTGAACGTTTCAACCCCGCCGACAATGTTGCCCTCATGATCGGTAAACCGGGATGCGCTGACTCCGTCAGTCGGCATCAAGGGGGGCACAGCTGGTGAAACCGTTTTTTCACGTGGTCTGTTGGTTTGAACTTGGCGGCTTTGGTTGGTAATCGGCTAAAAAAAAGATAGTCTTCTGAAGGTTCTCCCGCTTGGAATGCATGGTCAAATCCAATGGTTGCGGTGAGGTAATTTGATAAACGGATGGTCTCGGGACATGCGACTGTATCGCCTGGATTTTCAAGGAGAACATTTCTTGTTATCTTCTTGTTTTTTCATTCTCTATTGATTTTGGCCTGTTGTTCTTTCACTGTAACGAATATCGAGGAGTGGGGCTTGCAATTCCCTAAGTTTTACGTTATAGAAGGCGACATTTGTGTTGAATTTCTTGAGAACATCCAACACTAATGTAGAGTCATGTGTTGAGTGAGCCGTCATTCAGTGCCAGGGAAAGAGAACCATCTGTTTTGGATACATTGGTTCTCGGCCTTATACTTTTTTTACACCAAGAATACCCAGGGGAGAGGTGGAATGAACATTAATGAACTGGAAAAGCTTCAGAGCGAGGATTTGGAAAACGTTTCCTCGAAAGAGCGGCGAACGTTCCTGAAAGCAGGGCTGGCCATATCAGGCCTGTTCATGGGAGGAACGGTATTGTCGTTGACGTCGGCCAATAAGGCCAAAGCTGTTGTCGGTCAGGCACCGGTTGAGAAAAAATTTCCGTACAGTCCGCATTACTCGATGGTAATGGTGCAGAACAGGTGCATAGATTGTGAGCGCTGTAAAGCTGCCTGTGTCAAAACCAATCACGTTCCGGAGTATGGATGGCGAACAACAATTCTGGAACGGTATAAAATTACCGGCCCCAGCCAGACCGAACGTATTTTCATGCCTGTACTGTGCAATCACTGCAACCGGCCGCCTTGTGTCCGCGTTTGCCCGACCAGGGCGACCTATAAAGACAAGGAAACCGGCATCGTCATGATGAACTACAAAAAGTGCATCGGCTGTAAGACTTGCATGGCGGCCTGTCCGTATAATGCCCGTTATTTCAACGAGGAAATCAGAGCGGTTGACAAATGTAATTTCTGCATAGATACCAAGTTGAAAGAAAGTGGTGGTAAATATACAGCCTGTGTTGAAGCCTGTCCCGCTCAGGTTCGCATATTTGGAGATTTGAGTGATGCCGGTAGTGAGGTCTACAAGCTCGTTCACCAGCCGGACAAAGTCGTCTGGGTGCTGCGCCCTGAGACAGGTGCACTGCCAAATGTATACTATATGAACGACTAACAGCCGAGAGGAGAAACATAATGAGTATAAGAAATAACTTGTATGTGTCGATTGGCCTTGCGGTAGCTCTCGGCCTCGTCAGTTCAGCAGGAGTTTTGGCAAGTGCAGAGAAGGAAACCTCACCAACAGCTGAAATGCTGCAGTCCTGGGGGGCTGCAGAAGTTGTTGCCAATGAGCCTGCTGATGCAATGTTTAAGCACCAGACCCACGTTGTCGATTTGGAATTTGACTGTGACTCCTGTCACCCGGATACCTTTCAGAAAAAAAGAGGTGCAGCCGAAGCCAACGGTGATTATACCATGGCCGCCCTTGAGGAAGGTCAATATTGCGGTATTTGCCACGATGGTGATACTGCCTTTGGCGTCAAAGAGCCGGACACATGTGTCACCTGCCATGGCAGTGATATGACGCCACCGAAAACCATTGTTTTCACTGAGCCGCTAAAAGCTGTTATTTTTGACCATGAATTGCACACTGAAGACATGGGGCTGGAATGTTCCAGCTGCCATAGCGCTCTGTTCAAGATGAAGATGGGCCACGCTGAGGAAAAACCCGAAGAGTTTACCATGGAGGCGCTGTACGCCGGCAAATATTGCGGCGCTTGCCATAACGGGGACGATGCCTTTGCCTCAAATACTAAATGCACCACCTGTCATATTGGTGTAAAAGGTTTTGAACGGCTTTTTGGTAAAGCAAAGTCCGAAGCTGGAGCGCATCACTGATCTCCTGACGGTAGTTCTCGCCCCATTCATCAGTGCTCAAGCTGATGATTGGGGCGATATTTTTTCCCTTCCCTGTTTGCCACATATTGGACGAAGCTCTTTAGCTTCGTCTGTCCAGAGGTCTTCTTCCATAAATCTTCTTATCTATTATCACCGCCTGTTGTAAGTATTTTTAAATATTGTATCGCTATAGTGCAAGACTCTATCTGCAATTGAAATGAACGCCTCTGTTTTTGTTTTTATCCC
>CALZIH010000385.1 GCA_945787305.1 uncultured Desulfobulbaceae bacterium
GAAGCTGGATTCAACGAGGACGAAACCGTCGCGTCCCTGACAGAAGAGCCTACAGGAGAAATTGACGATAAGCTCGACGCCTTTTTCGGGCCCGATACAGATAAAGAGCAAGAGCAAATCGATGAAGAGCCAGCGGAATCTGCAAGTGAAGAGGAAGACCTCCTGGTTGCACCCGCGCTGGCCGGAGCCGAAGACGAAGCTGGATTCAACGAGGACGAAACCGTCGCGTCCCTGACAGAAGAACCTACAGGAGAAATTGACGATAAGCTCGATGCCTTTTTCGGACCCGATACAGATGAAGAGCAAGAGCAAACCACTGAAGAACCAGTGGAATCGGCAAGTGAAGAGGACGACCTCCTGGTTGAACCGGCGTTGGCTGGAGCAGAGGACGAAGAAGGGTTTAACGAGGACGAAACCGCGGCGTCCCTGGCAGAACAGCCTACAGGAGAAATTGATGACAAGCTCGACGCCTTTTTCGGAAGCGATACAGATGAAGAGCAAGAGCAAGTCGCTGAAGAATCGCAGGAATCTGCAAGTGAAGAGGAAGACTTCCTGGTTGAACCGGCGTTGGCTGGAGCTGAAGACGAAGAAGGGTTTAACGAGGACGAAACCGTCGCAGCCTTGGCAGAAGAGCCAAGCGGTGAAATTGACGACAAGCTCGATGCCTTTTTCGGCGCTGATGAAGAAGAACCGGAACCGATTACCGAACCGATTACCCATGAAGCTGTAGCAGAGAAGACAACAGTGAGCTCAAAGGGGTTGCAAGGCCTTGCGCTCAGCCTTAGCGCTCTTTCCAGCAAGGTTACTTCGGATCAACTTGAAGATGGCAAAAACATCGTGCAGCAACTGCAACAGGTTCCTGAGCTTAAAACAGAGCAGACTGTACTCCTGCAGCTTCTGGACTCAGTTCTGAGCTTGATACCTGGTGATGCAGCAGAGCTTCCGGAAGGCACTGCAGATCTGACGGATTATCTGTACAGTCATATTGAACAGGAGGACGGCTCAGCGGAAACCCTTGTTGCTGCCATTGGTCGTTTTACCGATTGGCAAAAACAACTCATGCAGGGCGTTCTCAAATCACAAACCACAGTCTCAGACGCCACAACAGCACCTCCTGCACCTGCAGCGGATACGCTTTCCCAGGTTGTTACCTCAGAGGTACACTCTGGCTTTGACAGCCTTCGCTCCACCTTGCAAGAGGAGTTCGAATCCCTGCGTAATGAGCTGAAAAAAAGCGACTCATAAAACAAATCCTGCCGGCAAAAAACCCAAGGGAACAGGAGTCATCCTGTTCCCTTTTTTCATTTGTGGTAACAGATAACTCTCAGCTTACCCTTCCCCCCCTACAATCAGATAGCGAAGATAGCGATAGGAAGATAACAGGGCAAATACAACCAGAAAAAAGAGTGAAGTCTTGATGGCAGCCTGCTGAAACTTGTGCACACTCTCTTTTAGCCCTGCAAAAGAAAATAATGGTTCAACGCAGACCACACTCATCCCAAAAAATGCACCAGCAAAAAGAGCGACATAGATAGGATACCCAATAAAATGGTATTCGGGCTTCAACATACAAAAAGGACAGTTGTGAAACGGCATCGCATAGATATACGAAGAAAACTCGGTGGTGACAACGGCGAGAGCAAAGAAATAATAGGCTAGCCAGCCACTGCTGAACAACAAGCCTGTCCATATATTCCTTTTTATCAGTAAAAACACCCCGCCAACAAGTAGCATGCCGCCGCACAACAGGATGCAATGATATCAGGTTCCAGACCAACGATGTAGAGTACCTCAAGGGAAAAATCGAGTAGAAGAAGAGGGAGCAGGAAAAGAAGGTAAATATATTTTATCCGGACAAGAGGATACGTTTCTGACCGGATATCCAGTTGGTGCAATACAATCCAAAAACCATAGAAAAAAACTCCCCCGACTTTTACCACCAAGGCGGGGAGACCAAAACCATTGGCGAGAAGACTGCCGGTGGCACACATGGCGCCGGTGATTGAACCACTGTAAAAATCCGCCGCAAGCACAAAAACGATAAGGGAGATGATCTGTATACCAAGGGCATACTCCACCAGGGTGGAGGTCAACCATATCTCGTTTTCAAGCCTGATCTGTCGATTTGAATCGCTGGCCGGATCCCAATACAACAAGACCCGCAGAGCACTTCTGGCAGCCAGCCCCATAAGAAATAAGACTATTACTCCACAGAGGAGAAGGGCAATGCTCCAGGAATTAAGCAGCATATATGCGTCCGTCTTTGATATCAATCACCTGATCAACATCTGCATGCTCCGTAACTAATGGGTCGTGTGAAGTGATCATTATGGTTTTACCGGAGGACTTCAACTCGGTCATAAAACGCATGAACTCATCACTAAGTCGACTGTCAAGATGTGCTGTCGGCTCATCGGCAAGGATGAGAGGTGGGTCGTTGATAAGGGCCCTGGCAATTGCGACTCTCTGCAACTCCCCCCCAGAGACCTGGGAAGCGGGAAAGTTCTTCCGATGGTCGATGGAAAACCTTTCCATCAATCTTTGGGCTTTTTTATTCATCTCTGCAGGACGCATCCCCAGGGGTACGAGAGGCAGCGTGATGTTGTCCCGCACGGTAAGCGCCGGCAGTATATTAAAATTCTGAAAGATAAATCCAATATATTGCCTTCTGTGTAATGTCAAAAAGCGGTCAGGCAATCTGGATAACTGTTTTCCCGCTATGGAGACCCGTCCTTTGGTAGGCTGAAAAACACAACCGATGATTGCGAGTAAGGTACTTTTACCCGACCCGCTTGCCCCGCGCAGACAGGTCATGCTGTTATCAGCCACCTTCAGGTCAATATCCATAAGAGCCGTAACTTCGTTAACCTGATCTTGGTTGTATATTTTTGTTACTTTTTCGAGTTCTATCAACATATTGCTAACGTTTAGACTTGGGGCGCCTACATCCCACTTAGGGCCGAATCTGCAGGCACACTTGCACTCCGCCAGGAAGGGATGACAGTGGCGGCAAGATAGGGAAGAACGGATAGGCAGAAAACGAGTAAAAAGTTGTCGACCTGGAAGGACGGGACAAGGCGAAAATCAGGAAAAATAACAGACCAGCCGACCAGAACGGGCCTGAATAGAGAGGCATCGAAAAAGATGACATGGATATAGGCCAGTGAGCACCCAAGTATAAAGGCCAATCCTGAAACCAGAAAACCCTCCCAAAACCGAACGGCCAGGATATCAACCGTCTCCCATCCCAGCATTTTGAGAATACTGATCTCCCGCTTCTCTTCAGAGGAAAGTCCTGAAGCCTTATCCCAGGCGAAGATGACAAAAGCCGTCAGAGCAGTCAACAGACAGACCGAGGCAAAACCACTCCGCCAACCAAAGACGACCTGATATGTCCTGCCAATTTGTGTCTTGGTTAACACCCGGGTACCGGGAAGCCTTTCAGCTATTTTTTTTGCAATCGTTGCGATTTCAGATTCATTGGCAACATACACACAAAGATCAGTGGCAAGACCAGAGGGGATTGCATAAAGATTGCGCGCATCATCAATATTGAGGACAATCAAGTCATTGGTCAGGATGTCAGTCTCCGGTTTAAAAACACCGGTTATCTCAAAAGAAGCCAGTGATAAATCAGGCCTGAACAGAGAGAGTAACCGGCTCCCTTTTTCATCCAGTATCCGTTGAACAGATCGACCAACCAGCGCCTTCCCATGTGCTGCCGAATCATGGGTTCCCCCTTCCTCCAGGGTCAGTTGAAGTTGATCCAGCAGGGGCATCCGTTGATCAACACCCATGATCGTATAATTTGCCTTCTCCACCTCATCAAAATAATAGCCCCAGACTCTGGGCACGATATTACTGATACCGAAAATACCGTCAAGCTGCTCTGCCAGGTCTATCGGAATTTCCACCTGTCGACCGGCAGACATGTTCTGGATGGTTATTTCCGGTGTCCTTCTCAAAGCCTGCTCAGCAGTCTCGGTCAGTGCCTGGGCAACCAGTTGAAATGAGGCAACAAGAAAAATCACGCCGGCAAACACCACAAGAACACTTACGTTTTTCGTCCAGCGACGCCACAGCGAAACCAGGGCATAATCCAGTATATTGAGCTGTTTAGTGAAGCCCCGTCTCATTGCAACTCGTTAGATAGCGTAATTAAGGAAGGTGGACCCCAGAATGAGCCGGTTGGAAAATGTTCAATGGCCATGGGATGATCCATAAAAGGAACTACCGGATCACTCACTGCGGGGTGACGTGTATAACGAGCCTCGGTTGCAACGCAAAGGTCGGTCAGACCAAGACCGGAGGTGGTAATATCAAGTAAGAAGCTATTTTCCTCCATTTCTTGCCAACGGCTGTAGGCAACGGCAAACACACCCACGTTAACGAGAAAAAGTACCGTCAA
>CALZIH010000386.1 GCA_945787305.1 uncultured Desulfobulbaceae bacterium
AGGTAAAGGTTTTTCAGACCATAACGTTGCTGGCGGGGGGCAAATAGACCGGTCTGGGCATAGCCGCCGACCAGCCCTTGAAAACGACCGGTATAACGGGCATAGGTGAGCGGTGTGCCTGACAGGCACAGATCAATATCGTCACGAAAACTGCCTAAATCCTGTTCCATGCTGTCAATAATTTTTTCAGTAAGCTTTTGTTTCTTTTGCATATATTTCGGCCTGCTCTCCTCATGCGCCTGCCACCACTGGGCAACATTGGTATGGCAGGACACTGTGAGGGCCAGGTGCCCGGCCGGAGCCCTGCTCAAATCGTTTGGATCTGATGACGATATAAATACAGAGCGCAAGGCGAGGTCTTCTTTTTCCACCGCCTGCGCGATCTGAATATGCCTGGCTTTTCGACCGACCATAAGATCTTTCTGCACACCGAGATGCAGTATAAAAGCACCCCATTTGGCCCGATTGTCAGCCGGCCAGGCAGAAGAAGGTTGTTTACCCAGAAGTGAAACGAGGCTTGCTGTAGAACCGTTAAGGACAATCTGTTTACCAAGGTATTCACTTCTGGAGGTCACGACCAGCTGTATACGATCACCTGCTTGATCAAGCCGCCGAACCTGTTCATTAAGATGGATCTTTCCTCCTCGGCGAGTGATGGCCTCGCCCAAAAGGTCTGCAACCGTACCCATGCCACCGGTCAGGGTGGCGGGAGCCTTGCGCGGCAGATCAAGGGCAAGTGCCGCAAAGAGGGCGTTACTGTCTTTTGATAGGGTCTGCGCTGATATGAGCAATTGCGCATCGATGAATCGACGAAACAAGGTATCATCTCCAAGGCCATGACGATTCAGCCAGTGCAATGCGGTTGTTCCAGCGAGTTTGATAATGCGGGTTCGAGCAAGTTTTGGCAGCAGGGAGGTCGCTGTTGCAGCGATTTTGCGAAACCCTGACTGACCATAGAGGGCTAAGATCTCGGACGTTACCCGCCATAGAATGTCACTAGCTTCTGCCTGCTCCCTCCACAACTCCTCGCTTGCCGGGAACACAGCAATTACCGACTCTCGCTTGGAATCTAATTGCAATTGCACCTTTCCACTCAGGTATTCCCAGGCAATCGGCAGAGTCAGAAGCGGCCAGCGGATTCCCAGCCTGTCTCCCAGCCACTGCATTGGGCCACCATTGTGAAATCCACAACCGATGGTGGCGCCGGCATCAAACCGGTATCCTCTCCGGGAAAAGGTTGCGGCACAGCCTCCCAGATTTTTTCCCTGTTCAAGCACAAGTACCTGCATCCCTTCATCGGCAAGCAACGCAGCGGAAACAAGTCCCCCTACTCCACCGCCGACAACGATTACATCATAGGATTCCACGTTTTTTCCCTTGATGACGACTCAGTTACGCATTATCTCTTCTCTGCCGATGAGGTTCAACACTCAAACTACCAGCGTTCGGTCCCTATGAGAAGATTGACATCGGTGCATGCTGCCCGTTCGTGGTTATTGAGTTCATTACCATCAGTAAAATCTTCTCGAACAGCTTCAGCCGAACAGTAAAATTCTTTTCCCTTCTCATCTCTTATCCATACCAGCGATTCATATCCGTATCCGTTCATGGTAAACCTCCATATATTCTTCTAACGTATTGAAAATCAATAGCTTACCTGAGACAATAACCAATTTGCCTTCAAATACAATAAGGGAACAATAAGGTTATAATAAGAGTCAAAACTATCATCAATGACATGCTTGGTACCATCAAAAGCGGTTACATACTCTTTTCTCACAAAAAAAAAACGCTGCCCATCACTGGGCAGCGCTTATATAAACTGGCTACTGCTTAATTTTTAATCTTGTTAACAAGTTCCTTTCAAACACAAAGAGTACTGTACGTCTGTATTCTTTAGTCAGCGTTCTGAAAGTGTATGTGTTTTACCAACGCTCAGTGCCGACAATGGTACTGACGTCTGTGCAACTTTTCTTTTCCTCTTCGCTCAGTTCCTCTTTCGTTTTGATATTGCCTTTGAGAGCCGTAACGGAACAGGCATATTCTTTGCCGTCTTTATCACGTATCCATACCAAATCACCAAATCCGCCTTCTGATTTATCAGCCATGATAGCCTCCTTGAAAAGATTTACTTATTCCATTCCCGCCTATCGGGAATAGCCTACCAACGCTCTGTACCGATGATGGTACTGACGTCCATGCAACTTTTCTTTTCCTCTTCGCTCAGTTCTTCTTTGGTCTTGATATTGCCTTTGAGTGCCTCAACCGAACAGGCGTATTCTTTGCCGTCTTTGTCCCGTACCCATACCAGATTTCCAAAGCCGCCTTCTGATTTGTCAGCCATGATAGCCTCCTTGAAATAATTAGCATTACATTCCACCTCTTGGTAACCTTACCAACGCTCGGTACCAACAATAGTACTGACATCCATACAGCTTTTCTTCTCTTCTTCGCTCAATTCCTCTTTGGTTTTGATATTGCCTGTGAGTGCTTCAACCGAACAGGCATATTCTTTACCGTCTTTGTCTCGTACCCATACCAGGTTTCCGAATCCACCTTCTGATTTGTCAGCCATGATAGCCTCCGTTTCTATATTTTTATCAATAAAAAATCTTCTTACTGTTGACTGTAAGACCCGATCAAGATTAAGACAAGAGAGGTAAAATAATGGTTTTTTAATAGTGAAAACTATCATTGGAAGGTGGTTCTATGGGTTCTGAAATGTATGAAACAATAGTGAACTCCCTTTCCGCGCATGTTGC
>CALZIH010000387.1 GCA_945787305.1 uncultured Desulfobulbaceae bacterium
TTATGAATATGGAAACTATAATCCTGTTCCTAAAGGCATGAAATTTTCCTGGCCCATGTTTATGCCCGCCATTAAAGGGGGGCAACCATAGGCGCATGTAGCCTATGGGAGTTAATGTACCTATTCTAACATTTGTAGAAGTCCACCTGAGCCAAAGTCACCATATCTATATTCGTATTTGACAAAGTCGAAAGTAAAGATATTTCCTGACTACTGTGAACCAGGAAGTGTCTTCTACATCTCCTGCAGCCTCTCCAGGTCTTTGACCGTTATCACCTTGCCCTGCACCTGGATGATACCGTCATCGCTCATTTTGGCAAAGATCCGGGAAAGGGTTTCCGGACTGGTACCCAATAAACTCGCCAGCTGTCCTTTGGGAATATCCAGACTCACCTGATCAGAACGCCCCTGTTCCTCGACAAGATAGAGCAGGTGGGAAGCAAGCCTACCCGGAACCTCCTTTAAAGACAGGTGCTCAATCTGGGTGGCGAATCTGCGCAAGCGCATGGACAGCACGGCCAACATATTCAAGGCAATGGAGGGATTGGCATGTACCAGTCGGATAAATTCCTCACGGGGAAAAAACAACAATTTGCCTGCATTCAGGGCAACGGCATTTGCCGGAAAGGGCTGGCCATGAAAAACAGGCACCTCGCCAAAAGGTTCTCCCGGCCCGAAAATATGCAGGATCTGCTCCCTTCCTTCCAATGAAGTCTTAAAAATTTTCACCTTCCCCTCGGCAACCATATAAAACCCGACACCCTCGTCCCCTTCAAAAAAAATCGTCTCACCACGCCTAACTGCTTTCGTCACGACAATTGTAGCTATTTCGACAAGTTGAAGGTCAGGAATCCCTTTAAACAGGATACTGTCGGCTATGATCTCTCGTTTGTTTTTCATAAAAAAAAATAAAAAGATATAAAACTTGATATACATCAAAGAATATCGAGGCGGTGTGGTTATAGTGCAATCACCCTAATAGAGAAAAAAACCAAAGGCGACATAAAAATCAGACAAAGGAGATACACTATGTATTGCAACCAGTGCGAACAGACGGCAAAGGGAACAGGCTGTACAACCATCGGCGTATGCGGCAAGAATGAAGAAGTTGCCGACCTTGAAGATGTGCTCATTCACGCCCTGACCGGTCTGGCGCTCTTTGCCAACGAGGGCAGGCAAAAAGGAATCGTCGACGAGCCCACCGACCGCTTCACCATGGAGGCTGTTTTTTCCACCCTGACCAATGTGGACTTTGATCCGGAACGATTTGTCATCCTGATCAACAAGACGGTGGAACTGCGTGAGGCCATGAAAGAAAAAGTTGCTGCTGCAGGCGGCAACACCAATTTTGCCCACCCCGCCGCCTCGTATGTTCCAGCTGATACCATAGAAGGATTGGCAAAAGAGGGTGCCGCGCTGCATTTGATAGAAAATCTCGACAGCGACGAAAATATCCGTTCCCTTAAGCAAACCCTGCTTTATGGTATGAAGGGTATCGCAGCCTACTATGACCATGCCGCCATTCTCGGACAAAGCGATCCGGCTGTTCCTGCATTCATCTACGAAGGGTTGAGCGCCCTTTTAGCCGAAGGCTTAACCGTCGAGCAATGCGTACCCGTTGCCATGAAAGCCGGCGAGATCAATCTCCGGGCCATGGAGCTGCTCGATGCCGCTAATACCGGCACCTACGGTCATCCGGTCCCTACGACAGTCCCGCTTGGTCACCGCAAGGGAAAATGTATCCTGATCACCGGTCATGACCTGCACGATCTTGAGTTATTACTCAAGCAGACCGAGGGCAAAGGTATTGACGTCTACACCCACGGGGAAATGCTGCCCTGTCACGGCTACCCGGAACTGAAAAAATATGACCATTTCTATGGGCATTTCGGAACCGCCTGGCAGAATCAGCATAAAGAATTCCCGAACTTCCCTGGTCCCGTACTGTTTACCACCAACTGCATCCAGAAACCTAGAGAGGACTACATCGACCGTATCTTCACCACCGGTCTGGTCGGTTGGCCTGGATGTGCCCACATTGAAGACAAAGACTTCAGCCCGGTCATTGAAAAGGCATTGGCCATGGACGGCTGGCAGGACGATGCGGACAATGGATCGGTCATGGTCGGCTTTGGCCGTAATACAGTGCTCGGCGTAGCTGATAAGGTCATCGAGGGGGTAAAGAACAAAGATATTCGCCACTTTTTCCTGGTCGGCGGCTGCGATGGCGCCAAACCGGGCCGCGATTATTTCACCAAATTTGTCGAGCAGGTTCCAAGCGACTGCATGGTGCTGACCCTGGCCTGCGGCAAGTTTCGCTTCTTCGACAAGGATCTTGGCGATATCGGTGGTATTCCCCGCCTGTTGGACGTTGGTCAGTGCAATGACGCTTACTCCGCCATTCAAATTGCCGTGGCCCTGGCCGGTGCCTTTGAATGCGATGTCAATGATCTGCCCTTATCCATGATTATCTCCTGGTACGAGCAGAAGGCAGTGGCTATTCTTCTGACCCTGCTGTTCCTCGGTATTAAAGACATCCGCCTCGGACCCTCCCTGCCCGCCTTTATCAGCCCGGCAGTGCTGCAGTTCCTGGTTGACACCTTTGATATCAAACCGGTTGACGAACCAGAGAAAGATCTGGCAGCCATCCTCGGCTAAGAAAGACCAACCCCTTTGTTACTCTTCCAGGGGACGAGCTGGCAAGGGTCGGGCCTTAACAACCCGGCCTTTGTCGGCATGGCAGACAATAAATGACAACACGCTATGACATCCCCATGACCAAGGTCACCAGCGCCCAGAGACTTTATTTTCAAGGACTTGACCCGGAAAAACTGGCTGAACTGAAACACGAACTGAACATCCCCGAGGGACTTCCGCACACGAGAAACAGGGTGCAGTATGTCCAGGTCTGTCCTGGAAAAAACTGGTGCACCTACGGAATCCGGAACACCGAACAGATTGCTGAGGCCCTTGGCAACCTTGAACTGGACGGGCCGCTGCCCTCAAAGGTCAAGGTTGGCATTTCCGGTTGCAGGATGTGCTGCTGCGAATCATGGATGCGAGATGTAGGGTTGGCAGCAGAGAAAAATGGTTGGCGTTTGAGCTTTGGCGGCAACGCAGCCGGCCGACCTCGTATTGGCGACCTGGTGGCCGATGGCCTCAATGATGGCGAAGCCATTGATTTGGTCAAAAAAACCCTTAACTTTTATCTGAAGACGGCAAAATACAAAACCCGCAGCGCCCGTTTTATGGAACGTTTTGGGATTGAAGAATTGAAAAAAGGCATCGGCCTCTGAGCTGACATTACCTGAACCTGCAACCTGAACTCGAAAATAAAAAACATGCAATGCCCCGGACAAGACAGCCGCTACTGGAGCGGTGAGGATGTATTTGAGGCCACGTGCCCGAACTGTGGGCACAGTGTGGAATTTTTCAAGGACGACAGCCAACAAAAATGCAGAGGATGTGGACACCGCATGCTCAACCCGAAAATGGATTTTGGCTGTGCGTCTTACTGCCCTCATGCAGAGCAATGCCTGGGTTCCATGCCGCCTGAACTGATTGCAAAACAGGGAGACCTCTTTAAAGACCGGGTGGCCATTGCCATGCGCAGATATTTCGGCCCTGATGCACGCCGCATTCAGCACGCAATGGATGTTGCAGGGCATGCCGAAGCCATTGCCAGGGAGCAGGAAGGAGCAGACATGATGGTCATCATGGCGACCGCCTATCTCCATGACATCGGCATTAAGAATGCGGAGTTAAAATATAACTCCTCAGCGGCAAAACACCAGCATACTGAAGGACCACCAGTGGCAAAAGAAATCCTCAGTGAGCTGAAGGCACCGCAGGAACTCATCGACGAAGTCTGTGATATCATCGGTCATCACCACGCACCACGTGATGAAGAAACGCTAAACTTCAAGGTACTGTATGATGCCGACCTTATCGTCAACATGCTTGAACTGTACCGGAAGAAACCGCATACTCCGGAACAACTGGAAAAACTCCTGGCCTCCTCCTTCATGACCGAAGCCGGCTCCCGGGAGGGCAGAAAAACACTGACAAAACATGTGCATTAACCTACTTATGGCACATGCATAGAGAGGATACATCCATGAAAACCAAACGAAAAATAATAGAAATTGACGAAGAACTCTGCACCGGTTGCGGTGATTGCGTGCCGGACTGTGCCGAAGGCAGCCTGCAGATTGTTGACGGCAAGGCCAAGCTGGTGGCCGATAAGCTTTGTGACGGTCTTGGCGCCTGCCTCGGCGCCTGTCCAACCGGTGCCTTGCAACTCATTGAACGTGAAGCCGATGATTTTGACGAAGAGGCCGTCGAGGAATTTTTAGCAGAGCTGAAGAAAAAAGCGGCAGCGCCCTCTAGCAGCGGCTGTCCGTCGGCACAAATCAAGACCATGCAACCCATCAATCCGCAACAAGCAGCGAACACTGCCTCTTCTCAGGAAGGCTCGGCGCTGAGCCATTGGCCGGTCCAGATCAGGCTGATTCCACCCACTGCACCGTTTCTGGAAAACAGCGACCTCTTGATTGCTGCCGATTGTACAGCGGTTTCTTATGCCGGTCTGCAGAAAGACTTTATACAGGGTCGGGTTGTGATGATGGGCTGCCCCAAATTTGATGATCAGCAGTTATATGTCGATAACTTCACCGAACTGTTCAAGACACGAAAACTCAACTCGGTAACCATACTGATCATGGAAGTGCCCTGCTGCGGCTCCATGTTAGAGATCGTCAGAAAGGCCTATACCGATTCCGGTGCCACCGTACCGGTCCGACAGGTTGTTATCTCTACCCAGGGTGCCCTCCTGGACGACAGAAATTGGTAAGAAGTACTCAGGCCTTCTGAGTGCCTTTACTTTGCCCCCCCACGGAAGCGTTTTCTACATG
>CALZIH010000388.1 GCA_945787305.1 uncultured Desulfobulbaceae bacterium
ACGGCGGAAAGGTTATAACTCATTGTATTTCCGTGCTGCACCATTTGCGTTTTGGGCTTTTTACGAGTCCATTTTAATTGACCAATAGCTTCATTTCCATGTTCCTTTTCTTTTATGCACCACCTCCTTTCCTGTAATATTGCACGGGTCAAACCCATGTTGAAGAGCAGAGAATTCAGCTGTATTACGTTCTCTTGCCTTCAACAGTAAAGATGGTTGGTCACAGAATGTTCACGGAAATATCACTTTTTGGTCACGGGAGGGGTGGAATCAGTTAGGAGTATACACGGGAAGTCTAAAGGTAAAACAGGTGCCGGAATTGAGCTCACTCTCCACTTCAATGTCACTGCCATGCAGATCCATGATCCGCTTGGCAATCGCCAGGCCAAGGCCGGTAAAAGACACAGGAGGAGACTCAGAGGTGCTGATCTTGTAAAATCTGTCAAAAATATGGGGCAGTTCTTGCTCCGGGATGCCGTCTCCCGTGTCAAGAACCTGCACGTTTATATATTCATCTGCAGGGCTCAATATTATGCTGACAGTTCCGCCCTTAGGGGTATGACGCAGGGCATTCATGATCAGGTTTTCAAGGATGCGTTCAATAAGGCCTATATCGCCCTGTACAAAAGAAAGGCCCTGGCCGATATTCGAGGTCAGGGTGATATCTTTTTCCTTGGCGGTCAACTCATAGTTTTGCACCACATCCTGCACGAGTTCGGCAATGTTAAACGGTTCAAGATTGAGTTTATTTTCCTCCGCATCAAGTCGGGCAAGTTCAAAAAGATCATTGACCAGAGAACTCAGACGCAGGCAGTGGTTGCGTGCAACCTGCACATATTTTCGCCGTTCATCCGCCGACAAATCAGCTTCCTTGAGCTGCATGGTTTCCAGATAGGCGGTCAGGGTTGCAAGGGGAGTGCGCAAATCATGGGAAACATTGGCTACCAGTTCCCGGCGCAGCAGGTCGTTGTTCTGCAGTTCCTCTATCTGTTGTTCAATGCGTCCGGCCATTTCCCGGAATGTCTGTGATAAATGGTCAACCTCATCACCTGGTAATGCCTGTCCATGTCCGAGGGGAAAGTCAACACTTGCCAGGCTTTTTCCGCTTTTGAAGGCACGCATGGAGGCGTCAAGTCTTTTTAACCTGCGGGTAAGCAGGGCAAAAAATATCAGGCCGCTTACAGATGCCAAGCATAACCCGGCAATAATAATCCAGGTCGACATCCTGAGAATAAAACTCTCCTGGATCTTCTGGGCGACACTGTCATATTCTTCTCCTCCCAGAATCACGTAGAGATACCCCTCTAACCTGTCCTGCTGTTGGATGCGGGCTGCTGAAAAGACCTTCTTTCGCTGCGGGTGGCGGGGATCATCTCCCAGTAGTGGCATGGTTACATCGCCGGACAACCAGGTTTTGACCGGCCCAAGGGAAACTCGCTCTCGTTTAACCTTGCCCGGTGCGGCAGAATAGGTCAGGATATTGCCCTCAGGGTCAAGGAGGTAGAGCTCGATGGAGGGATTAATTACCATCAGCATATGAAAGATATGCTTCAGGTCCTCATGGCGTATCTTGCTGTCCTGGATGAGGAGCTTTTCCTTCACCAGGTTTGCAGCCAGTTCGCGATTGAGCTTCTGGCTCACTTCCTGGCGATACATATCGGTGGCGTACAACACCACCTGCACCACAAGAATGCCGACACCGATAAACAGCATCAGCATAACAGCGGAGAGTTTTGAATAAAGTGAGCGAAACATTATGCCGCTTCCGGGTGCGGTAAGGTGTCAGAAAATTTGTAACCAACACCCCAGACCGTCAGAATGTATTTAGGGTTCGACGGATCTTCTTCAATTTTTGCTCGCAGCCGATTCATGTGCGAATTGACGGTATGTTCATAGCCATCATGACCGTAGCCCCAGACCGTATCTAGGAGTTGTGAACGGCTGTACACTCGACCGGGATGGCTTGCAAAGTGCAACAGCAGGTCAAATTCTTTTGCCGTTAACTCGATGGCCTTGCCGGCGCATTGGACGGTGCGTCTGGCCGAGTCGATTATAAGGCCACCGGCGTGAATGATATCCTGCCCTTGATGCACATTGCTCTGCAAGCCCTCAACCCGGCGGAAAATGGCTTTTACCCGTGCCATCAGTTCCTGGATGCTGAAGGGCTTGGTCACGTAATCATCGGCACCCATTTCCAGGCCGAGGATACGGTCCATTTCAGAAGATTTTGACGTCAGCATCAGGATAGGAGTGTACACCTTTTTCCTGCGGACGCGACGGCAGATTTTCATGCCATCGACACCGGGAAGCATCAAGTCCAGGATGATCAGGTCGTAGGTCCCGGTTTCCGCTTTTGTTAACCCGGCAACACCGTCATAGGCCAGTTCAACCTCAAGGGAGAGGTCTTCCAGGTGCATCTTCAGGACCTTGGCCAGGTCTTTGTTGTCTTCTACCACTAGTATACGATGCGTCACGGTTGCTCAGGTTCTGGAAAAATGATCATGATGGCTTTCTTTGTGTTCTGCTCTTTATCAGCCCTTTTTCTTCTATTGTAGGAATTGGAGATCACAAAAGTATCACAAATTGAAAAAAAATCTTTTGCACCATTGAGGTGGGAAGGCCTGAAAGGGTTGTGATGCAACAGTTCCTGCTGAAATCCAAGGGGATGATTTGTCTCTTGTTGCCGGAGAATTATTGAAAATTGGGCTGCGTCTTTGCTTGACACATGCAATGTGATGCATGCCCAGCAAAGACGCCTC
>CALZIH010000389.1 GCA_945787305.1 uncultured Desulfobulbaceae bacterium
GTTGAGAAAAACCGTTTGGTTTTCCCCTTACATTACCTATCGAGCGCTATTGAATAAAAGTTTAGCTCTTTTTAAAGAAATAAGTAAAAAAAAGGGGGTCTGTAGTGTGCTGACTGGTAACCTTCTGAAATTATGAAAAAGATTTTTGGGGATTTATTGCCAAATGCCCTGAATAATATATTCCTGTTGCCGGGGTGGCCTGATCTCTTCATGAGGTTGCGCCTCGCACATATTATTTTGTTCAAGACGGTACAGGTCTTTATGGGCGAATTGTTTATCGGCCATGAGTGAGCTTTTTATAATGGCAGCTTTTTCTCGACTATATATAGATGTAATGATTTTCATGGAGCCATCCTGTGTATATTGAAACGGGACGGAGAATTCCTCCGTCCCGGTAGTTGAATCACCTTATCCCTGTAACAACTGCAGGGCGAGTTGAGGTGTCTGGTTGGCCTGGGTAAGGATGGAAACTCCGGCCTGTTGTAGGATGTTGGCCTTGGTCATTTCCGAGGTTTCCTGGGCAATGTCTGCATCCCGGATGCGGGAGCGGGCAGCAGTCAGGTTTTCGGCTACGTTGTTGAGGTTGGCGATGGTGGATTCAAAGCGGTTCTGCAGCGCGCCAAGATCACCGCGCTGGGCATCGATTTTGCCAAGGGCCGCATCAACAATTTTCAAGGCGTCGTTTGAACCCTGGACATCACTGATATCTATGGCTGTGACTTCCTCAAGGGTGGCGATTGAGCTTACGCCTGCTGCCCCGTCAAGGATTGAACCGGCAGTATTTGCAATGCTTGAAGCGGCAGTGTAGGAATCCTGAGATGAAAACTCAATGGTACCGGCAACAATGGTCGAGTCCGTAGTCCCCTGGGTAAGTGTTTCTGCGGCTCCGTCCTGACCTGTCACATCAATGGTTTCACCGGAGGCGCCACTGTGGTTAAAGTCAGTGATTTGAATGTCCTTGCCTTCAGCCTGAACCAGGGTCAGGATACCGGCATTCACGGTTGCTGTGACCCCGGTGGTACCGCTTTGATCATTGATTACAGAAGACAGTTCGCTGAGATCCGTAGCCGTAACCGAGGCGTTGATTGTTGCAGAGTTACCTCCGGAGCCGATGGTCATAGTGATCACTCCGGGATCTGATAAACCGGAGACGACTGCCTCGGTGCGTGCGGTCGCTGTTACACCGGTTTGTGATGCTGTATTGGTGATCTGTGAAGCGATTTCCCAGGCGGTAGCACCGGCACCGACGGAGATCGGCGGGGTGGTCGTACCCTTTGAACCGGTAATGGTCAACGTTTGGGAAGCAATCGTATTTGCTGCCGGCAATGCTGTGCCAGCGGCTACCGAGGAGCCGGTACCCTGGTTTCCGGTTGTGTTGACCGCATCCACATAATACCTCCCCAGATCGTCGGCGGCCATTGATTTTATGGAAACACCGATGGTTTCATTGGCATTGGGGCCAACCTGGAACTGTTGGGAAACAAAGGTGCCGTCGAGAATCTTTAATCCATTGAAGGTTGTGGACTGGGCAATGCGGTTCATCTCGGTTTTCAGCTGGTTGACTTCGGCCTGCAAAGCAGCCCTGTCGGCAGCCGAGTTGGTGGCATTGGCCGCCTGTACAGCCAGTTCGCGCATTCGCTGCAGAATATTGGTGCTCTCCTGCATTGCGCCCTCAGCAGTTTGAGCAAGCGATATACCGTCGTTAGCGTTTCGGGCTGCCGGGTTGAGACCGCGAATTTGGGCGGTCAGGCGATCGGAAATGGCGAGGCCGGCGGCGTCGTCTTTGGCTGAATTGATCCGGAGACCGGAAGAGAGCCGTTCCATTGATTTGGAAAGGTCACCTTGGGAACGGGAAAGATTTCGCTGGGCATTAAGTGATGCCACGTTCGTATTGATCGTTAAAGCCATGGTTATCCTCCATGAATTTTCCTAGCCTTGGTCGTCATTTGCTGACCAATCGGCTAACGATACAAACGTAACATCTCTCTAACTACCCTTACTGTCTCTCAATACACTCTTCGGATTCCTTTTGCCGGGAGTTAAGTTTTTTTATCAGTATTTACAAAACTTTTTGGGGCTTAAGTTTATAAGGTTAATAAATACAGCCGGTTGAGCGGTAATTTATTTTGTTGAGCTGAAAACAGGTGAAGTGCCCGATATTTCCTCCTGCTACCTTCAAGAAAGAGTATTGGTCGCTCAAATTGGAAAGCGACGATGGGGACATATTTACCTTTGATTTTGAGATCCTGCGGGATAAACTTCAATATACTTCTGGGAAAAGGATGGATTGTAGAAGTCACTGTTTTTCTGGTTTCACTCAACGTAGATAGGAAATGTCCAATAAACAGACCATGTCCTAATAAGCCATGCAGGTGAAGAAGTGTTTGATGATAAATCTATATTGATTACAGGTGGTACGGGTTCGTTTGGTAAGCAATATTCCCGTACTATTTTACGTCGTTATAAACCGCGTCGTTTAATTATATTTTCTCGTGATGAATTGAAACAGTATGAAATGTCGCAAGAGTTCACCTATGAAGAGTTTCCTTGCCTTCGGTTTTTTATTGGTGATGTCCGTGATCGCGAGCGACTCAAGTATGCAATGCGGCATGTGGATTATGTCATTCATGCTGCAGCGCTGAAACAGGTGCCAGCAGCGGAATACAATCCGATGGAGTGTATCAAAACAAATATCCATGGTGCGGAAAACGTTATTAAGGCTGCAATCAGGAATCGAGTGGAT
>CALZIH010000390.1 GCA_945787305.1 uncultured Desulfobulbaceae bacterium
CTTCAACACAGGCGGGTGGCTTTCCATCTTTCAGCCGTGTGTCGTAGCAGAAAATACATTTCATAACCTGCGGTTTGAAGGCGCTTGAGTATTTAAAGGTCGGGACATAAAACGGACAGGCGATCATACAGGTCCGGCAGCCAACGCAAACTTTCTGATTGTAAATAACCGCACCTTCCGGAGTTTTGGTGTAGGCATTAACAAAACATGATGTCAGGCAGGCCGGTTCATTACAGTGGTTACACTGAAATTTTTTAAACAGCGGATGATCGAGTTCCGGTATTTCAAATTTATTCACCACAGTGAAATGGGCTTCATCGGTACGTCGCCTCTGACCGTAATGGCGTTGGTCAAAAACGGAAAAATCATCAAAGGGTTCTGCCGGCTCCGGCAATTTTTGTTCTTTGTTACAGGCAGCTTCACAGCTGCGGCAACCAACACAGCGGGTTACATCGACGATAACGCCCATGGAATCCGGATAGCCTTCAAAGTCACCCGAGGCCTGTGTTTCTTTATTTTTCAACACAGTTACGGCAACGGTTCCGGCAAGCCCGCCTTTAATAAAACTTCTTCGGCTTACTGATTTATTCATTGCTTACTCCTCTCAAATATTCTCATCAAAAACCGTATTTGTTCCTATTTCAATTATCAGTGACTGGCTTTACTACTGCCTTCGGCCGGAGCATGGTTACCAGTGTTAAACATTTTTTCACCGGCCTCGTTCATAGTATGACAGTCCTGGCATCCAGTCGGTCCTTGAACCTCTTGGTGACAACCGATACAGTTCAAGTGGTAGGCACCTTTCAGGCCAGGCTTGTCGATATGAAAAATTTCCGGGTCTTCCATTCTTTTTAAATTTTCAGGAATAAACGGTTCTGCGGCATGGCAGTCATAACAGGAAACACTATCCCCCTCCACTGTCCCATCATGACAGCGGGCACAGGAAGGATTGGTCGGTCCGGTACCTGTTGTGTGGTGATGACAATCCGAGCATTGTGCTGCTTCCGTGTGCATGGCATGGTCAAAGGTTACCGGGCCGTAGAGATTTGCCAGGACGTTAATTTCAACGCTTTCCGGCGCATCATCGGCACTCATTGCCAGCCCGCTTGTTGGGACCAGGAGTACTAGTCCAAGTCCCAAAGCCCATGCTGCTTGCAGCATTTTTTTACCAGGTTGCATGCTTTCTCCTCCTTTGAATATATTCATCAGTGTTTTGGTTGTTTTGATCAGGTGGGTTGTGCATCCCGTTGGTGCGTCATCTCCTCCTCCATGTTCTTTTTGGTGGTATAACAGTGAAAAACTATGTCGACTTCTTCGGCGTCCACGGTTTCATTCACCAGCAGCGCCTCTGCCAGGGTGTGCAGAAAATTATTGTTTTCGTGTAACAACAGCCTGGTTTCCTCGTAGCATTCGCCTATGATACGTTTAACTTCAGAATCAATGAGTTGGGCTGTTTTTTCGCTGTGACTTTTCGCCATGCTCTGTCCACCGAGTAAACTTCCCTGTTCCTGAAGATATGCTACAGGGCCAATTATATCGCTCATGCCCCATTCACAGATTAAGCGGGTGGCGATTTCTGTTGCCGTCAGGATGTCATTACTTGCTCCTGTTGTCAGGCGCCCGAAGATCAACTCCTCAGCAATGCGGCCACCCATGAGGATCTTGATCCGGTTGAGGATATATTCTTTTGAATACGTTAGGCGGTCATCGATGGGAACCTGTTGCGTCAGCCCGAGCGCTCTACCCCTTGGGATAATAGTTATTTTGTGTAAAGGGTCTGTCTCGGGCAACAGCTTAGCGACGATGGCGTGGCCTGCTTCATGGTAGGCCGTAATTCTCCGGTTTTCTTCGCTGATAACGGCATTCTTTCGTTCAAGCCCCATGACGATTTTATCTTTTGCGTTTTCAAAATCCTCCATGTCCACACTATTTTTTCCTGTTCGGGCAGCCATCAGTGTCGCTTCGTTAACAAGGTTGGCAATGTCGGCGCCGGAGAATCCGGGTATGGAACGGGCAATTTCGGCTAGATTGATATTCTTACCGGCAGCGACTTTTTTAATGTGAACTTCAAGGATTTTTTTGCGGCCTTTGATGTCGGGTGTGGAGACCGTTACCTGGCGATCAAAACGCCCAGGCCTGAGCAGGGCTGGGTCAAGGATGTCCGGTCTGTTGGTGGCGGCAACAATTATAATGGTTTCATTGGAACCGAAACCGTCCATTTCCACTAATAAGGCGTTTAAGGTCTGCTCCCGTTCATCACCGCCGCCACTGGCTGTGCCACCACTTCTTTTACCGCCAATGGCATCAATTTCATCAATAAAGATGATGCATGGGGAATTCTTTTTCGCTTCGGTAAAGAGTTCCCGTACCCTTGGTTTTCCCGGTGCCTGGAGGGCCTTGCAAAAGGACTCCCTTGGGAATATGCCCCCCCAGACGACTGAATTTTTCCGGGTGTTTGAGAAAATCGACAATTTCTTTAAGCTCTGAACGCGTTTCGTCAATACCGGCAACGTCATTAAAGGTGAACGGACTGTTGGTTACCGGTGTAAATCGCTGAGTTTTGTCTTTGCCAAAACCCGATCCCGACTTGTTGCGGGTAAAGATAAACCAGGCGCCAAGGATCAGGAAGAGAGGGATTAATGACTGAAGACTGCTTGCCAACGTTCCGGAAGCAGGCGCTTCCGCCGATATTTCAATATTATGTTCGCTGAGCAGAGGCATAAGGGAAGAGACGTCGGGGCTGTAGGTGCTGAAGCGGCGGCCAAGCACATCTTCACCCTCGATTGCTCCACCTTTGAGGTGGACTTTAATTATTTTATTCTCCCGTACCTCTGTGATAAATTGGGTATATGGCTGGGGCGGAGGCGTCATTTCCCTTATGGTTATGTTATAGGCAATGACAGCGATACCTGTGATCAGCAGCATCCATAATCCGGCCTGTATATTATTTTTCATTGTTTGCCTCTCCTCCGGTTAATGCTGATCACTGACCAGCTCCCTGTAAGGCATGGTTTTACCGGCCATGCAGCCCTTGAGTAAGGCTATGAATACAGACTGTTTGTCCGGAAGTATGATGGAGTTGTTACGGAAACAGAATTCATCGAGATAATGCTGCAGATGTTTGATGGCAACTCCGCCTCGGTGGACCTTGTTGAGCCATATTTCGACACTGGACAGTATTTCGCTGATCCTGTCAGGGTTTTCCGTTGGTGAGTCGATTACATAGATAGATCCATACTTCTCGGCATCGGCATAGGGGGGTAGACCGGGAGCGACTATAGAACTGCCTGACTGTACAGCGGTGCGGAGAAATGCGGTCACGCTAGTGGCTGAAAGCAAGTCAATGACCTGCATGCGGATTCGACCAGTGATGCCAGAGGGAAGAAGGGTTTCCGCCGCTGTAATAACCCGAGCCCGTTCCGGTTTTTCCCATGCCGGCGAGACTTCAGCACTGCCGACCTGGACTAACCCATGGCAGGGGATGGAATCCGCGGCTGCCATAACCATGCGTAGTTTCTGCATCCAGGTCCATGCGGTCTGATAACTGGCCAGGCCTAATAGCCTCTGCAGGTCTTTAGCACTGGTGCCTCCTTCATTGGTACAAAGCCACCAGATTGCCAGCAGCCAACTGTACAGATTCTTTTTTGTCCCGTGCATCACCGTGTCTGTGGTTAATGAGGTGTGGGATCCACATTGAGGACAGGTGATTGATTTTCTTGGACTGATGGCGTCATTGCGCGACATGCAATTTGGGCATTCAAAACCATGTGACCATTTAGTGTGAAAGAGATAGGTCACACAGCTTTCTTCATCGGGAAAGAGTCCCTGAAATTCGAATTCTGTTTGAGGAAAATGAGAGATTTTGGATAATTTGGAATGCACTTGACCCTCTGAATGTGTTGCGTGACTTATCCACTTTATTTCACAAGATTGCACAGAGGATGCCAGATCGAGGGTGCTTTTACCGTGGTAGAATGAATTTTCAAGAAAATACGGCATTAACATGCCTATTTAATTGCATAATTTATTCCAGCTAGGTCTCATTTTTTTGTGGATATGTTCTTGAGAACTTTTCTCGTTCCGAGAAGGGGCAGGTGCTGAATGATAAAGGTGTTTCTTTGTTTTTTGTTACTTTTATAATTTCTTTTCCCAAGAAATCAGTTCATGCAAAAAAAATAACCTGTAATTTCAGATAGTTAATGTATATGAGATATATAATATTGAATCCGGTAATTATTTTGATATATGTTCCCGGTTAATAACAACGCATATTAAGTCAATGTAAATGGAAAATTAAAAGGAAATAAAATGCAAAACAAGAAAAATGTCGGCCTTATCGGCCTCGGTAACTGGGGGAGAACATCCTTCGTAATCTTTATGAGCTTGGGGTCCTGTATACGGTATGTGATTTTAACGATGATATTATCAATGAACGAAAGAAGAATTTTCCTGATATTCCCTATAGAACATCAATAAAAGCAGTTCTTGGAAACCCTGAAATCAAAGCCGTTGCAATCGCTTCGCCTGTGGTAAGACACTATGAAATTGTAAAGAAATCTCTATTGGCAGGGAAAGACGTTTTTTTTAAAATCCTCTTGCTTTATATGTAAAAAATGGATCGGAACTGATTGAATTTACTCAAAAAGAAAATAAGATAATTATGGCACATTTTAGTATCACCCGGCGGTTATAAAACTGAAGGATATGATATCTAAGGGTGAGCTGGGCAGGATTCAATATATTCATTCCAACCGGCTGAACATAGGCAAACTCAGGACTGAAGAGAATATTCTCACTGGTTTTTTTCATTCTCATTATTGAAGGAGGAGCCGGTTTAATCATTAAAACATATCCGCAAAGGAATTATAAGGTTGACTATTGTAATGATTTTGGATTTAGAGATCCACGCAATCCTTCAAGTATTTGAGACGGAATAGTAATTCTTGTATTGGGAGATTCCTTTAGATACAGGACAGGTGTAACTTTGAAAGA
>CALZIH010000391.1 GCA_945787305.1 uncultured Desulfobulbaceae bacterium
ACACTTTGTATTTCCCTACAGTGCAAATGATGTTTTCGACTTTTTACGAGTTCATCAATATGAACTTTGAGCTTTCCAGGTGTATCTTTTCCATTACATCGTGCCTCAACCCCCTGACGCTACGAGTCAAACCAGATTTTGTAGCGCTGTATCGATCTCCGGATATTGAAACTCAAAACCTTCCTGCAGCAATACATCGGGCACCACCCGTTGGGAGCCAAGCAGGACTGTGGCAAATTCACCTAAAGCTGTTTTGAGCGCAAACCCAGGTACCGGAAGAAGAGCAGGCCTGTGAACAGCGGCTGCCAGGGCTCGGGTAAACTCTTTGTTGCTCACCGGATTGGGTGCTACCCCGTTTATAGGGCCTCGCAGCGATGCGTTGACCATAGCGTAATGCATAATGGCGGTCAGATCATCAATGTGAATCCAGGGCATATACTGTTTGCCGTTGCCGAGCTTACCGCCCAGACCAAGTTTAAACGGCAGCAACATCTGCGCCAGCGCCCCGCCGGTTGTACCCAACACGACCCCGGTGCGAATCAAGACGACCCGAACGCCGTACTCTTCGGCACGCATGGCTTCTTTTTCCCAATCCAGGCCGACCTGGGCAAGGAAGTCGCGACCAGGCGACGGGTGCCTTCAACCCGACTGTTCCGGATGCGCTCCTTTTTTTCAGCATTCCATCTCCCCCCGAATACAGATTCTCCGGCTAGGTTGAAAACAGTTTCTACTCCGTCGACAAAAGAGGGATCAGGCGGTGTGCTCAGGTCCCACTCCCTGGCCTCTACCTCGCCGAATATGCGTTGTATTTTAGTAATACTTCGACCGGCAATGATAGGATTGTCCAGTCGTTTGATGAGGCTACGGCCAACAAAACCGGTTCCTCCTATAACAAGTGATTTCATAAGTACCTCCTCTGGATACGTTCACCTTTTTATAAAAGAGACTAAGAACTTAAGATTCCAGTGTCAATATGTCGTGTATGGTTATTGTTTGATTTTATCAAGTTCTTGTATATATGTTATCCGTACTCATCAATCAATCCTATTAAACGGGAACAGCATATGGAAAAGATGGGACAAACAAGCAAGGCTGCCATTACCTTTTCAATAATCTGGCAGAGTCGAGGCGCACGACACAGGGACAGCCTGTGGACGGACCAGGTAAATTTATGGCGTGATTGTTTTATGCCTGAACTTGCTACCGCGCTTACCGGAAGTAAAGAAAGAGAACGGGTCTGTGTAGACATCAACAGCAATGACTTTCCTGAGCCGTATAGCCAAAACAAGATTGTAAAGGTACGGCCAGAACAATTTTATAATCATAGAATGCGGGAACAGCCGATCATTCCCGTTCCAGGTCGTTTTTACCCACAGGGGTTTCTGCACGGTGTGGCCAATCTTTTTCAGGCGTCGTTGAAACCGGCGCGGTGTCTGGGCAAAGAGAATGATACCCTGCTCTTTGATGTCAATCATCCCCTTGCCGGATATGATCTTACCTTGACGGCAGAGATAGAGGCGATCCAGCAAACGGAGAAAGAGCGGGGAGGGCGCTGTGAGGATTGGCTGGAGCGTGTCTGTGCCGATGGGCCGGGAATGCAGGCTCGCTACCAGGATGTGGCCACTGAGTTCTTTGAATCCAGTGCTTTGCAGCGAGCTGACCCTTCCTCTGATAACCGCTTCTACCAAAGACCTCGAATGGTCCAGCATTTGGATTCCACTGCCAGGGAGATTATAACAACCCATTATGGGAGGCTCATAAACCGCGGTTCCAGGGTACTTGATCTCATGGGCAGTTGGGATTCACATCTCCATCCTCACTTTGAGCTCAAAGAGCTGACTGTGCTCGGAATGAACGATAAAGAGCTGGCCGCAAACTCAAAAGCAACGGGCCGAGTGGTACAGGACCTTAATAATAACCCTGTTCTTTCATTTGCAGATATGAGCTTCGACGCTATAATCTGTACAGCATCTATCGAATACCTGACCGATCCATTGATGGTCTTCTCGGAAATACTAAGGGTTCTCAAGCCCAATGGCGTCTTTGCATTGTCCTTTTCCAATCGTTGGTTTCCGCCCAAAGTCGTGAACGTATGGACAGAACTGCATGAATTTGAACGGTTGGCCATGGTTCTGGAAATGTTTCACCGAACACCGGGATTTAAAGACCTCTCAACTCTCACCTTTCGCGGCAAGCCACGACCAGATGATGATCCGTATCAGGAACTTCCTTTCAGTGATCCTGTCTTCATGGCCTGGGGAAAAAGATCGTAAGGTGTAGGAGTAAAACCATTAATAGACAGTGCATTGCAGTAGATGTTCTGAGAGAATTCTGGACCAAGGGAGGGTAACGACGAATGCAAAAAGTGGTCTTTGAACAGGAGATCTACACCTACCATATCGATTTTGCCGGTCATGTCAGTAATATAGTCTATGTACAGTGGATGGAGATTGGACGGCTCAAACTACTTGAAGCCGTTGGTCTGCCTGTACAGCGTTTAATGGAGGAGCTTGGACTTCTACCAACACTGATCAAAACGGAAATACGCTATACTCAACAACTCTTTTTGGGTGATCGTGTACGCATTGAGGTCTGGTTGTCCAAATTGAGAAATGTATCGGCGATCATGGAATTTTGTTTCTACAACAGCAACGGCGAGTTAACGGCACAAGGTAGACAGACAGGTCTGTTTATTGATAAGAAAACCCATCAGCCGACGCCGCTCAATACCGATACCCATGAACGATTCCGGCAGTTTGTGATAACATAAAAGTCAGCGGAGGTGCCATCGCCGGATAAAACAGAAGGCGAGAGGTCTGTTACTGTAGCACCTTAATGAAACTGTTCAAACTCACGTTCAAACCCCTCGAGGGTAAAAGGTTGCCTAACCAGTGTTTGGTCGGCAATGGTCGGCAGCTGTTCCTCAAAAGATTGCCTATGGTTCCGGTAAAAAATACCGGTTGGTATTTTATCTCCCCATTCCAAAGACCTGCTGAACGCCTCGATGCGGTTATACGGGTCGTACTCCTCCTCAAGCTGGTATGCCCTGTCTTTATACCAGTGAAAGGTGTTTACCTTGTTAAATGAGACGCAGTTTTGCAGGATATCAATCATGGCAAAACCCGAGTGAGCAATAGCCTCCTTAAGGATCCCCATAAAGTGAGGTAGGCCGGAAGCTCCGGCAAAGGCTCGGGCGACAAAACCGCAATCAAGGGCGATGGCCATGGCAAGGGGATTGAGAGGTTCGGACA
>CALZIH010000392.1 GCA_945787305.1 uncultured Desulfobulbaceae bacterium
CTAAGACAAAAAAATCCGGTGACACGATTGTGTCACCGGATTTTTAGTTCCTGATATGTCAACAGAGGAGGTACTCCTGACAGGTAAAACGTGACCTGCTATGAATTACATGCCAGTAAACGCACCAAACCAAGACCGGACCAGGGCAATTGGGCCGCCTGCGACAACCAGGCCGCCAACCAAGCTGGCTAAGGACCACAGCCCGACAATGGCACCGACAGTCAGCATGGTGGTTACCGCTCCTCTGGAAACTTCAGCCTGGGCAGAAACCGTTGTTTTTGTATTTGTTTTAGTTTTCGTTGTTGTATTTGTTGTTGTCATGGTCTTTCCTCCTGAAATTTTCAGATGGAGTTGAAGCTGACTCGGCCTCATTTTACCATCTTGTTTCTTGTTTACCTGATATGTTGCCACTTTCGTGCCAATGTTAAAAAGTTAGCAATGTCGACTGATTAAACCAACATAAGGTTTCAATCCATGCCGAAATGGCATGTCCACTTGTCAAAATGACACACAAGGTAAGAGGGTATTGTGCCGACCCCCACTTTTTAGTAGCATTCATCACCGACGAAATAGAATTATTTATATTTTTCAAATTTACTTTTTCAACAAGCCCGCCAAGAGCGGCCTCCTTTTATGCTAAACAGGATCAAATATTATGATGAACAGGGTACTTATTCTCTTTGGTCATCCGGCGTTTAAGCGCTCGCGGGTTAATTCGGCCTTACGGGCAGCTGTTGAAAACGAAGACGGTATAACCTTTCACGATCTCTATGCAACCTACCCCGATTTTCTTATTGATGTTCGCCATGAACAGCTCCTTTGTGAAAGCCATGACATTCTCGTCTTTCAACATCCTTTTTATTGGTATTCAACACCCTCGATCTTCAAAGAATGGATGGATCTTGTGTTGGAATATGACTGGGCCTATGGCTATGCCGGCAAGGCACTTGAAGGGAAGCTCTTTTTCCAGGCACTGACAGCCGGCGGAGATATCAGCACGTATAGAAATGGAGGTGCCAACCTCTTTACCATTGATGAGCTGACAACCCCTTATCGAGCCACAGCAAACTTATGCAAAATGAACATCCTCCCTCCTTTTACCATCCTGGGAATAAACAGGGGAATGGCCTCCAAAACCTTACAACGCCATGCAGAAGACTACCGGCGGACGATTACCGCTCTTCGGGATAACAGGATGGATCTTGAACGGGTTGCGCAATGTGAGTTCTTAAACAGCGACCTGAATACAGTTATCAAGGAGGCCAAGTAGATGGAACATTTTCTCCTCCAGCTCCTCATTTTTCTTGCGGCAGCGACCATTGCTGTGCCGTTAGCCAAAAAATGCAACCTCGGTTCTGTACTCGGTTACCTGCTTGCAGGCATACTCATCGGTCCATTTGGCCTTTCACTCATCGGTGACATAGAAGAAGTAATGCATTTTACCGAATTCGGTGTAGTCATGATGCTTTTTCTAGTCGGGCTGGAGCTCAAACCATCCCTCCTCTGGCAAATGCGGACTCCCATCCTTGGCATGGGCGGCATGCAGGTCCTGCTTAGCAGTGTCGCCATCGGGCTTGTCGGCTCGATATATCTACCCTGGCAACAGGCTGTTGCGATCGGTTTGACCCTAGCTCTCTCATCAACGGCAATCGTTCTTCAAACCTTACGAGAAAAAGGATTGATGAACACAACCCTTGGCAGATCGGTCTTTTCAGTCCTACTTTTTCAGGATCTTGCGGTCATTCCCATGCTGGCCATATTGCCCCTGCTGGCAACAACGGCCGTTCATGGCGGAAGTCAGCATGGCGGAATATTTTTTGATATCACAACCCTGCCTGGATATCTTCGTCTGCTTGCTATTCTGCTGGCAATCTCTCTTATCTATGTCCTTGGTAAATACGGTAGCCGTCCACTGTTTCGTACGATTGCCGCCACCCGTGTACGTGAAGTTTTTGTCGCAGCCGCGCTTGCCATGATAATCGGTATATCATTGTTGATGATGGCTGTCGGTCTCTCCCCTGCCCTTGGCACCTTCCTTGCCGGAGTGGTCCTTGCCGATAGCGAATACAGGCACGAGCTGGAAAGTGATATTGAACCGTTTAAAGGCTTGCTGCTCGGGATCTTTTTTATCTCCATCGGTGCAAGCCTGAACTTTACCCTTATTCACGAACAGCTAGGGCTAATCTGCTCCCTGGTAGCAGGGCTGATCGGCATAAAATGGTTTATCCTGCTTATCACCGGTTATGTATTCAGGATACCCAAAAAAAATAGGCTGCTTTTCGGTCTCGCCCTTGCCCAGGGCGGTGAATTCGCCTTTGTCCTCTTTCAGTTTGCTAAAATCAATGGTGTGTTGCCGCAACCTCTTATGGAAACGCTTATATCGGCTGTGGCTATCTCCATGTTTCTTGCGCCCCTGTTGTTTCTTCTCTATGAAAAGGTAATAGCTCCCCGCATGGGAGAAGGCACCTCGGATGGTCAAGCCGACACCATTGAACACGGTGCCAGAAAGGTCATACTGGCTGGTTTTGGAAGACTTGGTACCGATTTGGGCAGGTTACTTCTTTCTACCGGTATCAATCCGACCATTCTCGACCACGATGCAAACAATGTCGATTTTCTCAGGCGCTTTGGATTTGAGGTGTATTACGGCGATGTGACGCGCCTTGACCTGCTCGAATCAGCAGGCGTCGAGGAGGCTGAATTGATTATTATCACAATAGGAA
>CALZIH010000393.1 GCA_945787305.1 uncultured Desulfobulbaceae bacterium
AGACAGATAAACTATTTTCTATTTATATTAATATGAAACAACGAGTTAAACAGATTTTTATGGTGAAAATTATTCTGTCCCCGGTATAGAAAAATAAAACCAGTCCCCTCGGCAAGTGGGAACAGCTAAGCTTTGATGGTAATCACAAAAAAATTGACGGAGGCGCTGCTTCCGTGTAAATACTGCTTCCCTATCAGGAACGGCCCTGGATTATAGAACAGATACATGGAGGTTACCATGGGACAGACCATTGCCGAGAAAATTATTGCCGCTCACCTGCGCGACACTCCGACACCGGATAACATGGTGCATGATATAGATGTGGTGATGTGCCACGAGATTACCACCCCGATCGCCATTGTCGATTTGATGGACAAAGGGATGGACCGGGTCTTTGATCCAAACAAAATTAAAGCGGTCATTGACCACGTTACCCCGCCCAAAGACTCTAAAACCGCCACCCAGGCCAAAATCATGCGAGACTGGGCTCGACGTCATAAGATAAAGGATTTTTTTGATATCGGCCGCAACGGCGTCTGTCACGCCCTGTTCCCCGAAAAAGGATTTATCCGCCCCGGCTATACCGTCATCATGGGCGATTCTCATACCTGTACTCATGGTGCCTTCGGTGCCTTTGCCGCAGGCATTGGCACTACGGATCTCGAGGTGGGTATATTAAAAGGAGTCTGCGCTTTTCGGGCTCCCAAGTCCATGAAGGTTGAGGTAACCGGTGAGATGCCTGCCGGTGTATCGGCCAAGGACATTATCCTCAATATCATCAAACAGCTGACTGTAAACGGGGCCACAGACCTGATCATGGAATTTGGCGGACCGGTGATCGAGGCAATGAACATGGCCTCTCGCATGACCCTGTGCAATATGTCTGTTGAGGCCGGCGCAACCTCAGGTGTTTGCCTGCCGGACAAGGTGACGGCCGAATACCTCTGGCCTTTTATCAGCTCGGAATATGCAAGCCTTGATGCAGCGGTTGAAGATTTTTCGAAATGGCACTCCGACGATGATGCCGTTTATGAAAAAACGCTGCACATCGATGTATCAACCCTTGAGCCGCAGGTCACCTATGACTACAAACCGGACAAGGTCAAAGACATCTCCGAGCTCGCCGGCACAACCATAGACCAGGTGTATATCGGTTCCTGTACCAATGGCCGCATAGAAGATATCCGTGCCGCAGCCTCGATTCTTAAAGGAAAGACCGTGGCTGACAATGTACGCGGCATTTTAACACCGGCAACCCCGGACATCTATTCGCAGGCCCTTGAAGAAGGCCTGATTAAAATTTTCATGGATAGCGGTTTCTGTGTACTGAATCCGACCTGCGGCGCATGCCTGGGCATGAGCAGCGGTGTTTTGGCCGAAGGTGAATCCTGCGCCTCAACGACAAACCGTAACTTTAACGGACGGATGGGCAAAGGCGGAATGGTTCATCTGATGAGCCCGCTAAGTGCAGCCGCTGCCGCAGTCACCGGTGAGATAACCGATCCGCGCCGGTTCTTGAACGGATAAGGAGAATACAATGAAACAGTTTGGCGGCATTGCCACCTTTATAGATAGAGATGACATCAACACCGATGAAATCATCCCGGCCAAATACCTGACCGAAATTACCAAGAGAGCGCTACAACCTCACCTGCTTGAAGACCTGCATCTGGAAGATGGCAGTTTTGATCCTCACTCTGAAGCGTTGAAAAAAGCTTCGGTTTTGGTTACCCGCTCAAATTTTGGCTGCGGTTCTTCAAGGGAACACGCTGTCTGGGCCCTAGAAACAAACGACATTAACGTGGTCATCGGCCACGATATCAACGTGGTCATCGGCCAGAGTTTTGCCCGGATCTTCAGGCAGAATATGTTTAACTGCGGTATCCTGGCCGTCGAGCTGTCGGCAGAAGATCTCGATCGGCTTTTTAAACTTTCCCCGGAAGTCACAATTGAGGTTGACCTGGAAAACGAACAACTTTCAGCCACAGGCAGCAATGGCGATACGGTTGCATGCAATTTTTCACTCAACCCCTTTGACAGAGAGCTTGTCGGTGCCGGCGGTTGGCTGGCCTATGCCGATCAGAAGTATTAAATTCCACACATTGCTTGTTCTTGCCTGAAAAACATCATGGACCAAACATCCGCATTGTCTACGGATGCGGATGCGGATGTTTGGTTAACGTCTACGCTACGTTGTGCTACCAGTGAAAGGACAGACCGGCAAGCGGGCCCTGTTACATAGCATCATAGGCGTAGCTGTCCATACAGCCGCCACTCTCCACGTAGTCGTAATCCATCCAGCAGCGGGAACCGAAAAACAGAGAACCGCAATCCTAAGCGGCTATGAAAGCAATTAAAAATGTAAGCGCCGCTTGTTTACCGACATCTTATCTTATATCACGGAAAGAGAAAACGAGGACACAATGAAACCATACTTATTGAAAACATTTCGAATAGGCATACTCTTTATTGTATTCAGCATTGGTTTGGTTTTCCATGGTGAAGATACACTGCATGCTGCCGAAGGGTATGAACCACCTCAAACCCTGAGGGCCTCTGACGTTCTTCCAAAATCTTTCTTTGAAAGTGACCTCTACACGATTGACCAGCAGGTACAAAATGACGGCCTGATGAACACCTATAGAGTCACCTCAAAGCATGGTAACTTTGAAGCGGTATCAACGGTGGCCCTGTATAAACTGATCGTTGAGATTGAGGCCATTGATGCCATGATAAAGGTCGAGGAGAGTGATACCTTTAGCAAGTCGCTAAAAGAATCCGGGGCAAACACGGCTGAGGGGATAAAAAACCTATTCTCAAATCCTGAGGAAAGTATAAGGGGGGCCGGCAAAGGGCTCACTAATCTTTTCTCCCGAGCCCAGGAATCGCTCTTCCAGAGCACTCCTGGCGAAACTGAAGATAGCCGTATGCAGCAGTTCATCGGCTTTTCTCAATCAAAAAGAGAGATCGCCCACAAGTATCATGTTGATGTCTATTCAACAAACAAAGTGTTACAGGAACACCTGGACACCCTTGCATGGGCCGACTATGCCGGCGGCATAACCATTAGTATCGCCACCCTTCCCCTTGGTGGCCCGGCAAAGGTTGTCTATTCATCCTCTAATGTTGTTCGCCTGCTCAACGATGCTATCGCTATGACGCCGCCGAGTGAACTTAAAAAGCAGAACCGGGCAAAACTGATAAAGATGAATATTGATGAAAATCTAAGCGACCTGTTCATTAATAATCCAAACTTATCCCCCCGTCAGCAGACCTATATCGTCGCGGCGATGGAGGCCATGAAAGAAGCCGCGCACCGGGAAGTCGCTCTGATGGTTGCCCTGCAGGTAAAGGACCCGGACATGGCCATGGCCATAACCACAATTGTTATGATGCAGGCCGGGTATAACAACAACGTTGCCAAAATAAAAGAACTTGTTCCGGTAATGCGCATCATGGGCGGGCGAGATGCCGATGGCAATCAGGTCTTACTTGTTCCTGTGGACCATATGACCTGGAATAAAAGGGTAGCTGGCGCGCTTGAGCAATTGAGCGGAGAGTCGTCGACCAGCAAGGGGCAAGTATGGATACTCGGTACGGTAAGCGAGATGGCTCAAGCCAAACTCAAAGAAAAAGGCTGGCAGGTACGAACAAAAGTAGCCAACAAGATAGGAATCAATGCAATGGGTTTACCAAAAAAATGAGCCCAACGGTTATACTCTGCACAACACCAGCTTATACAGAAACAGTTTTTCATGACAGAAGTTCATGGGTAAGGCAATAAAATGTTGTATACGTTTTTCCTCCGCCTCCTGACAGTGGAGACTAAACAAACCTGTCATCTTTGATCGGACCTGCCCGCAGATTATGAATTCATGATGAAAAACACAGAGGCAAATAACACTCAATGATTAAAGAGTTTCAGGCCATGTGGTGGGAGCGCGCAGGGCGACCGGAATCATGGCCTGGGAACTCCCCTCCCCGATAAGCTTCCCCCCTACCCTTCTGCAAATTCTATGCATACCCAATATTTGTCGGTGTCGTAAAAAGCCTCGCCACCGACGGCGGACAGAGCATAACCTGTTGATTTTTCACCTTGTGCAACAAGCTCATGTGCCTTTTTACGATTCCATCAACATTGAGAATTTAAAGCCTCCCGTTCACGTTTAATCAGAAAAATAGAGTTCGTTGCTTTTATCATCTCCAACAAAACAACGCGTTAGCGATCTGTTCATCCACATAAAGGGAGAGGTAAGCGCGCTACCCGACGTTTAACTGCTCGGACCAGTCATGCCGCCTTCAGGGTCATAGCTGTCAATCTTTACCTCTCCATCCATACCGGAAGGAGATGGTGCGGATATTTTCTTATCAAAGCTACCATCCATAGGCATTACCCGGCCACCGGATAAAACGTAGGTAGAGTATAAGTCGCGCACAGAACTCATCCAATCCCATAAGAACACATCCTGGCTGGAAAGTGTAACTGACACCA
>CALZIH010000394.1 GCA_945787305.1 uncultured Desulfobulbaceae bacterium
CCCGTTCAACTGAAAAAACATATTGCCAGTGGATCCTGCGGTACGTGTATTTTTATGATAAAAAAAGTCATCCCAAGGACATGGGAAGCCGGGAAGTGGAGCAGTTTTTATCTCACCTGGCAACGAATGAAAATGTTGCCGCTTCCACGCAAAGACAGGCATTGAATGCAATAGTTTTTCTCTACCGGGACGTGCTTCAGGCCCCTCTTGATAAGTCGATTGCTCCAATTCGATCAAAACGTAAACGTCACACTCCTACCGTTCTGACGGAGGAAGAAGTACAATGTATTTATACACAAATCTCTAGTTTCGGAGTTGATGTGAACGAATGCAAAAAATGAATCAACCCGCTTGAATAATTGCATATTAACGTGAAAAGCCTTTCACTTTCAGGTATATTGGGATCTGCGAAAAACTCAATAATATCAGAAAGGAAAGGCTTACATGAACAATACCAAACAATACCGGGTTCAACAAGAAGCAAAACAACTGCAGGGTCGTATTTCTTCCTTTATGAGGGATTTCAAGGTCGGCACCTTGTTGCACGGTAACGGGATAAGAAAGCTGCGTGGAGTTACTCCGCTGACCCTGTTTACAGTAATCTTCTCGTTGCCCTTTGAAGGCGTCAACTTCTCCCAGGGAATAGTTAGGAATGTCAGCCTGGGGTTTAAGAAGGACGCCGCATATGATTTTCTTAAGAATCCGAAGCACAACTGGCGAAAGTTCATGCTTGCTTTGGTGGCCACAGTCGTTCGCTTCATCGACCTGCTTACAAGTGAACAACGTGAGAAGGTGTTGATCTTTGACGATTCCACCTATGATCGATCTCGTTCCAAGGTGGTGGAATTGTTGGCCTGGATTTATGACCACAACAGTGGCCGTAGCTTGAAAGGATTCAAGCTGCTCACCCTGGGCTGGTCGGACGGAAACAGCTTCCTGCCGCTGGATTTTGTTCTTTGCTCCTCGGCCAAGGCAGAAAAACGACTGCAAGGGGTCAAGAAAGAACTGGATAAACGGAGCTGCGGTTATAAAAGGCGGCTTGAGGCATTGACCAAGTCGACGGACCACCTGGAAAGCATGATCAAGCGGGCATTGCGCCTGGGGATTCGGGCCGATTATATTCTGATGGACAGCTGGTTTTGTTTTCCTGCTCTTCTGGCCACCCTTGGTCAACATTTGCCGGTGATCTGCATGGCCAAGGATATGCCCAATGTGTTTTACAAGCACAACGATCAGTGGGTAAAGTTGAGCAAGCTGTACAGCCTTTTGCGCAAGCGACCGGGTAAGGCAAAGATCCTGACCAGTGTTGTGACGGAAACCAGGAAGGGACAGAAGGTGAAAATTGTTTTTGTTCGCCATCGTCACAAAAAACGCCAGTGGCTTGCCGTCTTGTCCACCAGGATTGACCTGGCGGATGAAGAGATTGTTCGTATCTACGGCAAACGCTGGGAGATTGAGGTATTCTTCAAGATGATGAAGCACTACCTGAACCTGGAAAGGGAGGTGCAGTTGCGTGATTATGACGGCATGATCGGCCATATCACCATTGCCATGACCCGGTATGTTTTTCTGGTGTTTGAACAGCGTTGTCATGATGACCCCAGGACACTCGGTACCCTTTTCTTTGCCTGCAGTGATGAAATGCAGGACTTGAGCCTGGTCGAGGCCATGCAACGAATTCTTTCCCTTGCCATGGAGAAAATTCGTTCTGCAGGCATAGTTGCAGAAGACGTAATGCTTATTTTTGTTGATACAATTATGAGCACTGCTATTCACATGGTACAAACCGGGCAGAGGGTACGGCAAAGTATTAACCCTATATCAGTAAATTATGCCAACTCAGAAACTTGAGAATCAACTACTTGACGCCCTTGCCAAGGTAATTTGTCAGCCGATTCAGGGCTGGCGAGCGGTCATCACGGTCAATTTTTACCTCAATAAGGCTAAATCCATCCTTATACTCCTCGGCTTCTTGCAATGCACGGTCGTTCCGTACTGTATCCGTCATTATTTAAAATAATGACAATTGGATGCAATCCGTATCGGGCAATGGTTGACAACTCTATACCCGTCATTTGAAAAGCGCCGTCACCAACGATTACAATAGGGCGACGCTTAGGTTTGGCGTAATGCACGCCTATCGCCGCAGGAACGGCAAAACCAAGGGACGCGTAATAGGCTGGAGAAAGAAAATCGCATTCATTGTGGACATAAAGGTCATTGGCACCAAAAAGGGAGTCGCCGACATCAGCGATAACAATATGTTCGTCTCTTATGAAGGAGTTCAGGAATTCAAACAAACGCTTCACCTTGATTTTTTGGCCCTTTTGCACCCTGATATTTTTTTCCGGCGGTGTGGGAACAGGATGCTCAATGTCGTGGACCCCGAGATCCGTTTCAGTAAGTCCTCTGACAAAGTCAGTAAAAAGTATATCCTCATATCTGTGATGCCGGATTGTCAGTTTCTCACTGGTGGCATAAATGGACTGGGTCGGATCAATTTTAGCTGTGTATATACCTAAATTCAGATCCGTCAGGAAGGTGCCAAGGAAAATTAGACAATCGCTTGCTTCGACAAATTCCTTCACCTCGGCAAGTCCGGTGGCTCCTTCATAAACTCCCAAAGAAAATGGAAGGTTGTCGGGTATAACAGATTTTGCCAGTATTGTGGTAGCCACCGGTATCTTGGTTTTCTCCGCCAGCCTGAGCAGTTCTCCCTGGATCCCGAAACGATGAATTTCCAACCCGGCAAGGATGACCGGTTTTTCGGCGGTTTTGATGATCTCAGCAGCCTCGGTCAGAGCTTCTTCAAGTGCGTCAGCATCACTTGCCAGCCCTGAGAAGTTATGTTTATGTAATTGCTTTCCTTCACGAAACACCATGTCACGGGGCAACTCAATATACACAGGCCTTTTATAGTACAGTGCAGAATGAATGACCCTGTCGATTTCCTCTAGGGCTGTTTCCTGATCATTTAAGATTGTTGAAGCAACCGTAAACTCGTCAAAAACGTTCTTCTGCGAATCAAAATCCCGCGCCTTATGATGCAGGAGAGGATCGTTTTCCTGCTCCTTGATCCCAGGGGCGCCGCTTATGACAATTACCGGAGATTTCTCTGCATATGCCTGCGCCGTGGTATTGGCTATTTTCAGTCCGCCGACGCCATAAGTTATGCAAACAGCGCCAAGGCCACTGAGGCGCGCATAGGCATCGGCAGCAAAACCAGCCCCCTGCTCATCACAGGTGTTAATGATCTTAACTTTATCGCTCTTGGCCATCAGGTCAAAAAATCCCAAAACATAATCTCCCGGAATGCCGAAAATTTCCTTCACACCGTGCCGATGGAGTTGTTCAATCAGGTATTCTCCGATCATGCATGATTCTGCCATGGATTAGCCTCATCTTTTGTGTTAATCGTTGTTCCCATTGAAAGGAACCGGAGGTTAACGTTAAACCCTCAACTACCGTAGCGAGGGAATTGGATCGTAGGCCTAGCGGCCAAGTGACATGCCTTCGTTAGTGCTTTTTATTATTTTCCAGCCCAGCGGTATCGAACGAGGGCTATTCCTTCTCAGGCCGTATAAAGCGCGGCTTGAAATGTGTGTGCCCATGCTCTGATTGTGCCGTTCCTTTACCTCTGTTGGAGGATTTCTGTCAAAGCCTTGTTCAATACGTTGTAACCGTGCGCGTTAATATGAAGAGTGTCTATGGCATATTCATCTCCGAGTAATCCTCCTTTCTCAGACAGCAAAGCATGGCTGTCGAGCATGACGACGTTGGTCATGTCAAGGGACAGGAGGAAGGCGTTAACATCTTGAACGGCAATTGCGACATCTGATGACCAGAAGGGCCTGCGGCCAAGTGACGGCTCCCCGACAGGGAACACCGTCGTTACGACCACCCGTATTTGCTGTTCAAGACATTTCGAAACAATGGATTCAAGGTTTTTCTTGCAATCACGTACTATTTCGTCTCTCCTCTCGGGAAACAGAGGAATGGCCTTCAAGTCATTGATGCCGGCTTGGAGTACGACTATGTCTGGCTTGAGGCTGAGGACATCGGCCTCAAGCCGACCTAAGATCTGAACGGTTGTCTGGTCGCTTACAGCTCGGTTCATGAACCGGTGGTTCGTCAAGTTGGCGGGCAAAGGCCAAGAGGCAGCGCGGGAATCACCGACAAGGGCAAGCCGCACACCGTTTTGAACCGTGTCGACCGACACCCCACGAAACGTTCTCCTCCCCATGGGATCTAGGCGCACCTCCTGCAGTTGTATGTAGAAGGCCCTTGCTCTATGAAAATGGCTCGTCGAGTAACCGGAGGCTTTTCGCCCCCAGACGTTCCATCAATGGCCGGCTGCCCCGAGGTCAAAGAGCTCTCAGCCGTTAGTGCCGTAGAATAGAAAGACTCTAGCAAAAGACTAATACCTGTGAAAAAGATACGCGCTACCGTAATTGCAGTGCTTAGCATGTCCCTGCT
>CALZIH010000395.1 GCA_945787305.1 uncultured Desulfobulbaceae bacterium
AAGATGTCATCGAGCAGCAACCGTACGCGTACGCCACGGTCCGCTGCTTCCAGCAGCTTGGCCGCAAACACGAGCCCGGCGTTGTCAGGCTTCATCAGAAAATACTGCGCGTCGATGCTGGCCTCGGCGGCAGACATCAACGCCAGACGCGCACCGAATGCGTCGAAGCCCTGGCTGAGCGGGTAGAAGCCGTCGACATCGGGTCTGTTGTCCAGCCACTCGGCAACCTCTTTCGCTTGCCGGGTATTCGACGTATCCGCGATCGCCACCGATCTCTCTTGAGGAAAATCCAGAGGTGCACTGGCGCAACCGGCGACGAGTCCCAGAAGCAGAGCGACCGCACATAGCTCGAGGCATCGTCTCATTGCGAATCTCCTCATATCGATCTTGCGGTAAAGCGCACTCAGTCGATGAGCTCGAAATCGTTCATTACCCAGGTCTTCTCGATGTAGCCCTCGAGGGGCCCGTAGAATCGGAAGACCACGAAGAAGCCTTTGGCCGGATCGGTCTTGATCAGCTGAAGAACCTCCGCGCATCGTCGTTCTGCTCATCCAGCGACAGCCACGAGACACGTACCTCGGATGCGTCGAGCCAGCTCGACACGAGCGTGCTCTTGCCGTACCCGGCAGGCGCTGAAACCAGGGTGCACGAGCGCTCTGGATGGCTCTGCAACAGCTCCTGCAGCCGGCTACGAGGCACCAGGTCTGGCGGCGTCTCGAGACGCGTCAGCTTGGTGCGGAGGAGAGGAGTCGTCGAGTCCATAGTCAGGATGCCCACGTGCACTGTGGACGTCGAGAGGTGAATTTCCCTAGTGAACGGCCTCTAGGCTACGTTAGTGAGAACGGCTGATCAACCGCAATCCCAAGGGGTATTTGCGGGGGGATATGGTTGGTGCCGATTGGACCCGTTCGGGTACTGGCCAATGTCGGCACCGCGAGTTTTGCTGCAAAAACTCGGGGCGGCTCGCACTTGCGAACCGCCCCTTGGGATTTCTTCTCTTGTTCGAGATAGTCCGCGACTCGCTACTTGACCAGCGTCAGCTCACTCGGTCGCCAGGTCTAGTCGATGAGCTCCAGGTCGTTAAGCGCCCAGCTCTTGTCGATGTAGCCCTCGGTCGGTCCATAGAAACGGAAGACCAGGAAGAAACCCTTTTCAGGATTTGTAGGAACCCAGTTCTTTTCCATGCCTTTCGGTGCTTTTGGACCGAAATAAACATCCACTGATCCATCGGCATTAGCGACCGGCTTTTCACGACTGCCTATCGAAACGTTCTTGTTTTTCCCGGGATCCAGCAGGCTGCGGGTCGTTGGATCGTAAGCCGTTACCGCCCAGAAATTCTTAACTGGAGGTTTGGCTCCAACACGCAATTGGTAGGTCTTGCTGCCATCAAGATACGCGCCTTTATTATCACGAATGGAAGTAAGATATGCAGTACCCGTACCCGGCGTGGTAGAGATCAGGGCAGGAGAAACTACAATAGCGGCGTAATGCCACAAAGTGCGTGCATCAATATCTGCCACACCATTACGTTCAAAAGTCGTATTGTGCAGGAACATTTTTTCCCAATGCCGTTCCGGCCAGTATCGGATCTCAGGATCGCGCGAGGCAAACACTATGGCGCGTGACATGGCTGCGCCCTGCTTAGCACCCTGATCCAGAATACGCTTCATGCGCTCATCCGGATTAAATGGCTTTCCCTGAATAATGCCCAATGTCGCCAGGCGGCCCAATTGTTCGGGGCCAAACAGTTCTTTGGGTTCGTATTGAATAATTTCATTCAGCATTTCAAACGCAGAACCATCTTCCGCCGCCAAGGAGTTGAGACCGGTACCTGCCGTGTTCATGTACTTAGCCTGACGAGGTCCAGTTGCAAGCGGGTAGACTTTCAAGTTATCTTTAAACCATTCGGTTGCCTTATCGCCTACGCCGACATCACCCCAGCCGCGCATCATTGCCCAGAGTCGGTAGCTCGGTGACTTGACCACAAAATAGCCATCAGGGATTTTGCCATCGTAACCGGGAGGCAGAAACAGGAACTTGCCGCCTTTCCCTTTGTCAGGCCCCACAACACCAATGTCGGTCAAAAACTTAAAATTTGTATCATTCACGGTGCCTAACATACCCGGCGGAGCTTCTACCACCGTGGGGCCGTCGACCTTCAGGTCGAGTGAAGCAACCGCGTATACCGTGCTGTTGTTACCCGTCAGGTAAAGCTCAGTGGGTGTCAGCCCGGGGCTGGGGTGCACACCTATATCGGATGACGTCGTAAATCCGAAATCCCGAATCTGACCCTTGATGATGCCGTACACAGAGAGCGCCGGCAAAAAATCCATGTAGGCTTGCGTGGCACGCTGCAAGTCCAGCTCATCGTAAATCTTTTTGGTGGTTTCTTCGGTGGGATACGCCTCGAGATCAAACTTCAAAGTTCCGAAATTCGTCTTGATCGTATCCGGCGCCGGCTTGAAATCCTTGTTGGTCTGTTTCTCGCCGGCTGTCTTGAAGAGGTTTCGGTCCTCTCCCGTTTGTGCAATTGCCGGAAGTGCGCTCGCGGCCAGTAGGACGGCCAGGCAAACGGCCAATGATCGCTGTCGCAGGTCTGAGGGTGTTGCATTCATTGTCTATCTCCCTTTGTGGTTTCGTTGTGGCGCCATGGGTTCCGATCTC
>CALZIH010000396.1 GCA_945787305.1 uncultured Desulfobulbaceae bacterium
AAACCTTCAAAAGTCAAGATACCTATATTCGCATTTGACCAAGTCGAAAGTAAAGATATCTCCTGAGATATGATTAATACTATCAAAAACCAATCGTTCCCGACCAAACACCAGGAGTGCACTGACCGCTCCTCATGAACAAGGAAACGTTGGGGGGAATTATTGGTTGCCCGCACGATTTGGGAATAATCCCAAGAAGTCTTGAGTCAGCAGGGTGGTGAACGTTGATGAACCTGCTCCAGCGCCAGCATCCCGCCATCCGAAAATGGAAGCTATGCCGATGATAATCCCCCCTGAATCCATGTCACCTCCAAAGGTTTGTGTACAACTGGGACAGCTGCCTGCATTCTGGCCGGATAGCGCGGTTTTCCTCGCCAACCTCCAATGTGTCTTCTTCGGCCAGCCGGAACAGACCCGCCACCTGGTCCGGAACATCAAAGGGTTTTCCTCTTACGGCAGCCGTCTCCTGCCCATCCTCGATCTCCTGTATAAGGCCGGTGATAATCTCCTTGTTCTGGCCGCTGAGCCCGAGCAGAGCCTGATGGATTATTTTCAGCACAGCCTGGGTCTTCGTCTACCGAAGATCATGGTCAGTCCCAGCGACGGTACTTGCAGTTTCGGCGGTTTACCACAAGACAATCAACAACTCGAGCAGATCCGATTGCATCCCGCCCGGTTTCTCGACTGCTTCATCACCGAGACTCACCTGGAACCTGAGGCCAAGCGGCTGGGTAAAACTCCCCGTAACAGCTATCAGGCATGTCTCCAGGCCAATGACAAGGTACTGCTCAACCGCTTCCTGGCCGATGAAGGGTTGCCGATCTTTGACGGAGGCGAGGCAAAGCTCTCTGGAAACCTCAAGGAACCTTTCGACAAGCTGAGACGCCAAGGCTACCATAGGGCCGTGGTCCGTTCAGCTCAAGGGGCATCCGGGTTTGGCATGGCCATTGTTGTGCTTGACAATATCGAATGGGCCAGGCTGCATCAAAAAAATTTTTCCGGCGATGCGGTCCTGTTCCAGGGTTGGGTGGAGGAAGGAGTACTGGACTGCTCCGCCGTCAACTCTCCCAGCGTACAGTTTTTCTGCGGCGGTGATGGCAAGGCATTTCTCTACGACCTTACCGAGCAGTTACTCAGTCTCCATTCCGTGCATGAAGGTAACCTCTCGCCGCCGATTGGCTTAACTGCAGAGCCTGCGGTGAAAGCGGATATCATCCGCCAGGCAAGCCGGGTGGTGGGCTGGGTGTCGCAACTCGGGTACCGGGGACTGGGCAGCATTGATTTTCTTGTTTTTACCCGAAGCGGGCAACCACAGGTGTATGTCTGTGAAATAAACGCCCGGGTCACCGGTGCCACCTACCCCTCAATGCTTGCTCTGCACTGCAATCCAGGCGGCGCTTGGCTGATGCGCAATATGGTCTTCCACCCCTGTATGACGTCACCGGAGTTCATGCATTTTCTTGAGGGTCGGGATCTCCTGTTCCTCCCTGGTAAGCAGCAAGGAGTGCTGCCGGTCAACCTCATCACCGGCGACAATGGCGGGATTGTAAAAATGCAGTTGCTCTTTCTGGCCGGCTCGACCGATGAGTGCCTGGCCATGCTGGAAAATTTTTCCACCCTGTTGCCCAATACCTGCCGATTCGACACTGATTGAGTGTAAATGAGCAACAAAAAGGAAAGATGAAATTTTCAAGGTTACCGATTCCTGGTACTATGGTTACCCAGAGGCTCTAGGGGAAAGGGTCGATGGAAAAGAGAACGTGAAAAGATGTTGATGAAATAACAATCGGGGAGGAAGAGGATGAAGCATCATTTGTCAACACAGATCAAGACGAAATATTTGTACTGGGAATTTGTCGTTATCGTTTTTTTGCTCCTCGGTCTCGTCGACTCCCCTGCCGTAGCCGAAGAAACCTGGAGGAATTTCGGTCCCGAAGGAGGGGAGGTCCATGTCCTTGCCGTTGATCCGGTAAACCCGACCACACTCTATGCCGGACTTTTTTACAAGGGTGTCTACAAGAGTACCGACGGCGGGGAAACCTGGGCCTCGGCAAGCAGCGGGTTACCTGATACTCTGGTAATCCAGGGACTCGTCATTGATCCATCAAGTCCAAGTACGCTTTACGCCGCAACATTTGACAGCGGAATCTACAAAAGTACAAATGCCGGTGCCTCCTGGAGCGCCGCAAACACCGGCATAACCCATATGAACATAACGAGTCTAGCCATTGACCCGGTTACTTCGACCACACTGTATGCAGCGACCAGCGGCGTTCTTTTCAAGAGCTCCGACGGAGGGATTAGCTGGAGCGCCAGCGTCATCCCCTACGCTATTGAAGCCCTGATTATCGATCCGGTAACCACCACGACCCTCTATATTGGGACAAGCAGCGGCCAGGTGGCAAAAAGCACCGACGGAGGCGGAACCTGGAGTGACACATATGTAGATGCTGGCGGCCACATCACCGTACTTGCCGTTGATCCAGTGGCTCCAAACACCATCTATGCAGGCTTTTGGTATAAAGGTGTATACAAGAGCACCGATGGAGGCGGAACCTGGAGTGCCGTAAATACAGGGCTCACTGACACCCATGTGCACGGTCTGGTGATAGATCCGGTAACCCCAACCACCATTTATGCTGCCACCTG
>CALZIH010000397.1 GCA_945787305.1 uncultured Desulfobulbaceae bacterium
AGACCGCCGCCAAGATAGCGGCTGATCATATCATCGGGCACTACTGCGGTGATCACTCCGGCCACCAGGATGCCGACAAAAAACCAGCCAACCAGGTCGCCCCAGAGATCAGTGGCCGCATACTTGAGCCCCACACGGAACTTATCAAAAAAACTGTGATGGTTGTTATGCTCTTCCGGTGGACAGTCGGTGCCATCGCAGCAGTTATCGATCGGACAGGTTAAATCCGCCTGCAGCTTGGCCACTGGCTTGGGTGGGTTGAGCAGGTTTTCGCTGATACCGGCGACAAAGGCGGAGAGAAAGGCTGCAACCGGTCGGGCCACCGTCATGATAGGGTCAAGCAGCGCCCAGGTAATGGAAATGGAATCGACGCCGGATTCAGGTGTCGATATGAGAAAGGCGGTGGTGGCGCCGTTATTGGCGCCCTGCTTCTTCAACGTCGCCGCTGCCGGCAGCACCCCGCAGGAACAGAGCGGAATGGGGATCCCGAGCAGTGCGGCTTTAAAAACCGAAATGAATCGGCCGGATCCGAGGTGGGCCGCCACATAGGCCGGTGAGAGATAGACCTTGAGCAACCCACCGACCAGGAGGCCGAAAATGATATACAGGGACGCCTGTTGCAGCAACGTCCAGGAGGCCTGAAACACTTCAAGTAGAAAAGTCAGCATGGTAATACACCTTTTTGTGTATCCATCAAGGCTCGGCAAGGCCTGCTCGGCAAAGGGATTGCTATAATTTTTATACGCCCAATCCGCATGACGGGTAGACTATCTGCCTATAAGCTCAGCTTTGATGGTAATGATTTTTTATATATTTTTTCAATGGATAGACCTCGCATGCGGCCCTTCCTCATTATTCTTCACGGATATGTTCCAACGCCATAAGGATCAGGCGGCTGACATGATCATCGTTTAGCCGGTAATATAAAATAGGCCCCTCCCTCCTGTTTGAAACGAGATCGAGTTGTCTGAGCTGCCGCAACTGATGACTGACCGCGGATTCGCTCACCTTGAGGAAGGCCGCTATATCACAAACACACATCTCGTCTTCGGTCAGGGCCCAAAGAATCCGCAATCGATTGGGATCCCCCATGGCCTTAAACAGCCTTGCCAGTCGCTCTGTCTCGGCCTCGGACAGTTGATTGTTCAGCGCCTTGACAACCCGGTCTTCATGGATGCAGCGGCACCCGCACAATTCACTGTCAAACGACTCCAATGCCATACCCCTCCCTTACAATTAAACAGATGAACATTTGCTCATATAATAACTCGCTTTTGTTGTTGTGCAAGTCTTTTTTCAACATGCCAGGTGTAAAATCACCACAATGTGACCTCAACAAGAAGATCTTTATAATTATGAAGATTCTTCCTCTCTCATTATCCCCTCTTCTATCCCCTTGCCCATCCGCCCATTACGCTCAGCAACAGGGAACCACTACCTCCACGATCTCCAACCATACCCAAGTTTTCGTTTTAAACCTGCAATTGAAGGGAAATCCTCAATTGTATTTTACTGACCTATCTGTTGACGAATAGAATAATTGTTATTAGCGTTACACTATGATTGTTATTAGGCAATACATTTTAAGTAGTAGTGTTTCTAAACATCATCAGGAGGGATTATCGTGAAAAATAAATTCTTGGGTGCTCTTATCGGCAGTTTTGCATGCGCAATGTTTGTTCTAGGTTCTGGTGGCGATGCATCGGCCGGTAAAACCAGGGTAATATTCGGCGGTGGCCCGGCAGGCGGTACTTTCCAGGTGGTAGCCAATGCCATCCAGGTTTACAAGCCGGTAAAAGAAGCTGCCGACTTTTCCGTGAAAGCACAATCCTCTGCCGGTTCGGTTGAAAATCTTCGCAAGACAGATGCAGGCAAACAGCAAATGAGTGTTGTCTATTCCGGCCATGTCTGGCTTGGCCGCGAAGGTAAGATGAAAAATGATCCCAAAAAATATGAGAATGTAATGGCTGTAGGCTGGTTGTACGGCGCACCTGCCCAGCTTGTTGTCCGGGCCGGTTCCGGCATCAAATCGGCCAAAGATCTGGTCGGCAAGAAAGTGGGCGTTGGTAATGCCGGCTCCGGTGCCTTTGCCAACTGCGAGTTGTTCTTCAGTCATCTCGGCATCTGGGATAAAATCGAGCGTAATGCCATGGGCTATAACGACGCTGCTGCCGCATTCGGCAACAAGCAGCTTGACGCCTTCTGGCTGTTCACCGCCTTCCCGAGCGGCGCGGTTATCATGGCTGCGCAGACCAACGACATCGACATGGTAGATCTCGGCGCCGATGCCGAAGCCTCTGGATTCTTTAAAGACTACCCTTATTTCGGTAAACTGTCCGTCCCCGGGGGAACCTATAAAGGGGTAGATACAGACACCCCCTCTTTTCAGGACAGCGCCCTCTGGGTTGCCAACAAGGACGTACCGGCCGACGTGGTCTACAACCTGCTTAGCCTGATCTACACCGACGAGGGTCTGGCCCATATGAAAGAGCAGAAAAAAACCTTCAAGGACATGAGCCTCAAAACCGGCGCAACCAATATTGTCACGCCGTTCCACCCCGGTGCTGAGAAGTTCTGGAAGGAAAAAGGTATGATGTAAACAGGTAGATTACCGTATGCCTCTTATAAAAAACGGGTCTCATCATCATGATGAAACCCGTTTTTTATTTTGGTTACAACACTAATAAAATTGTCGGTGTCGTAAAAAGCCTCGTCACCGACGGCGGAAAGGTCATAAGTCACTGTATTTCGGTACAGTGCAAATGTCGTTTTCGACTTTTTGCGAGTTCATCAAAATTGATTTCAACCAAAGCTCAACAAGTAAGTAGAAATGCCTGAGGGACAAAAAATTGTTGACTGTTTTTTCACCAAGACGGGAGACAGATTGAATTTTTCTTCTTGTATTGGCAGCCAGTCACTCGTTCGATAGTTCTATGTAATGAAATAGTCTTCTGTCCCCGGCACAGAAAAATAAAATCAGTCCCCTCAATGAGTAGGATAAACTGAGCGTTAATGGTAATCAGTTTAATACATACCCAGGAACCCTAACCCCGAGGCGCTCATAACAATATGCTTTACGAAAAACTCCACCGGCTTGAGCAGATTGTTTTTGATGTACTTGCAGTCTGTCTGGTTCTCTTCTACTCCTATTCCGCGGTCATTCAACCGGCGGCCACCCAGTACCATCGCGGTATCTATATCATTATCACCTACGCGCTGGTCTTTTTGACCTACAAGTCAACAAACAAATGGCTGCGAATCGTTGACTACCTGTTGATCCTCCTTTCCACAATCACGATCGGCTACTGGATAATCAATTTTGAGGCAATCAACTACCGGGTCGGAGCGGAAACACCGCTGGACATGACCATAGCCATTATCGGGGTTCTGATCGGCGTTGAGCTGGCTAGAAGAGTGGTCGGCGTCGTCTTTGTCATTATCGGCACCATCATGCTTCTCTATGGCGTCTATGGTGCCTACATGCCGGATATCATCGCCCATGGCGGAGAGACCTTTGCCGGAGTCTGCACATCCATTTTTTACAAGAGTGACGGCGTATTCGGCATTATGGCCAATGTCCTTGCCACCTATGTTATTCTCTTTGTCCTGTTCGGTGCCTTTCTGGAAAAATGCGGGGCCCAGAAGTTTTTTATCGACTTTCCCCTTGCCGCCGTCGGCCATAAGACCGGCGGGCCCGGTAAAGTCTCTGTTATCGCCAGTGCCCTGTTCGGTTCCATATCGGGCAGTGCCATTGCCAACACCGTTTCGACCGGCGCATTCACCATCCCGATGATGAAAAAAGCCGGGTTTCGCCCCCACGTTGCAGGTGCCGTTGAACCGGC
>CALZIH010000398.1 GCA_945787305.1 uncultured Desulfobulbaceae bacterium
CCATAAAGCAAACAGGTTGACTGTTACAGGCAGTGCTTTAACCAGCGATCGCTGGCTTGAGGGGCTTAGCAAAGAAGACATGAGCTTCAGTGGCGTCGATCTCCATGCCAGGATAGACGGCACGATTGATGAGCCGAATCTTGCACTTTCGCTCCAGGCTGACAAACTGTCGACTTCCGGGTCACCACTGGTCTTTAGTGGTGAGCTTGATGCCGACTATACGAACAAAGGTCTGCAAATAAAGACATGCACTCTACAGGATACCGGCTCTTCCAGCATTCTCCGACTGGACGGCTTCCTGCCGCTGAAGTTTCATGAAAAAATCGAGTTGCTGCCGGCGCCGATATCCCTCGCCGCAGATATCGACCTCCCGGATGCCGGCATTGTAAACGTTTTTTTCCCAAAATCCCTGCAGGCCGGCGGAAGCATTCACGGCCAGGCACAACTGCAAGGCACCTGGAACCAGCCGGACGGCTTTATCAACCTGCAGGCAGATGGCCTCCGCCCCTCATCCTTCACCGACTGGTTGCCACCGGACCCTGCTTCGCTGCAATGTTCAGCAACACTCTCACCTGGTGGAGTACAGCTGACAAACCTGTCCATCGCTTCTCCCGGCATAAATCTTGACTTGGCAGGTCACTGGTTCTTTGCCGACCAACTGGACAATATCTTGTCCGATTGGAATAACACTTCTGCGGGAAATTTCGACATCAAAGGCGAGATGATTGTTAACGATATAGGACCACTGGCTCGGCAGGTTTCTGCTATCCACAGCATGGGCGGCCGACTGGAAGCACAACTCTCAGCAACGGGTGCAATCGACAACCCTTCACTGGAGGCCGACTTGCATCTCCGTCAAGGCATGCTCCGTTTTGATTCGGAATTTCCTGTGTTGCGCGATATCGATATCAAGGCACGGCTCAACCCCGACAGCCTTCATTTGATAGACGCCGTGGCCCAACTTGGCGGTTCTCCCTTTCGCCTAGACGGTGATTTATACTTCGCCAGGGGAGAAGATTTACGGCTAGCCCTGACTCTTGACGGAGAGAACATCCTGCTCCACCGGGATGATAGTGTTCGCGTACGGGCAGACAGCAAGCTCTCCCTTGAGGGACCGATTTCACAGCTAAGCCTGTCAGGAAAGTTGCTCGTAAGGGACAGCATCTATACAAAAGACCTCTCACTGCTTGGCTTCACCGAAGGAGGAACACCGACCCCAAACGGACAAGCTGGTATTAGACTTTTCTCCATACTAGACGAACCTCTCAGTGACATGAAATTCAATGTCGCCATTGAAACGGGGGAGCCGTTTCTTATCAGGAACAACATTGCCGGTGGAAGCCTACGCCCCGATCTCAGGTTAACGGGCACCGGAAGATTCCCGGAGCTTCAAGGCATTGTCTACCTTGATCCGATACGGGTCAGCCTACCTGCAGGTACGCTGATCATAGAAAGGGGCACTATTCGATTTCCGGTCAACAATCCTGAATTTCCGGTACTTAACATCAATGCATCTTCTAAAATGATGGGCTATGATATCGACGTACACATCGGTGGCAGGTACGATGAACCGGTGATAACCCTCTCCTCTTCTCCTCCTCTCACCGACGAGGAACTGCTGCTGTTGCTTCTCGCGGGCGTCAGGCCAAGATCCGACACCGGTTCGTCAACCGCCGTGGCAGGAGGCAATATTGCCCTGTATCTTGGCAAGGGGTTGCTTGCTTCCTGGTTCAATGAAGACGGCCAAGATGCAGCCGAGAGCTTTCTTGATCGGTTGGATGTCGATGTCGGCCGAGCCGTTACCAGGCAGGGGGATGCTACCATTGAAGCCAGGTTGCGTATAGCTGAAGGAGTAATCAAACCCAATGACACGGTGTATCTAAAGACTGAAAAGGATGTTTACGACCATTACAATACCGGGATCCGCGTTGTCTTTCGATTTCGTTAACATAAAGATAAAAATGGTTTTTCACTTCTCAACGACTCTGCTCATAGTGGTTCTTTTTTTTGGAGCTACGGAGGGGAAAGCAGAGGACGCAGACACCGATCTACACTCCGCTTATGACCAAAAACAGGCAAGAACAGCGGCAGAGGAATATCAGGTCATTTTTTCAGGCAACAGTGCCCTGAGTGAGGAACAACTGCGCTCATCTGCAGTAACTGAGCTTGAAGAATTCAAAAAAGACGGTTTTAAGAAATCGTCCATCGATGACGCGGCCTTTCAAATGGAATTGCTGTACAGACGCAATGGTTTTGCCTTTGCAACGGTAACCTATACGTTCCCTGATGAATCCGGCAACAAAAAAGCCCTTTTCACAATAGATGAAGGCCCTGCCGTCACTGTAGGTAATCTTGAACTGACCGGCAACCAGGCCATTTCAAGAGAAACCCTGCTTAGGCTCTTTCCAAACGGGGGGAGTGATGTAACCGGTCGACCGTATCTCAAGGCCGAATGGTCAAGCTTTGCCAATACCATCAGGGAGCTTTACTTGGGACAGGGCTTTCTGGATGCCCAGGTCCAGGGCCCATCCTTCACCATGTCTGAGGATCGATCCTCAGTGGCTGTCGCCATCCACATTCTTTAGGGCTTGAGCTATCATCTTGAGCAGATTCGACTTTCCGGCGATGACCTGTC
>CALZIH010000399.1 GCA_945787305.1 uncultured Desulfobulbaceae bacterium
CGACGGATCATGGCAAGGACTGTGATTTCCCTGATGGATTGTAATCTTGGTTGCCAGTGGTCTCCAGCTGCTCTGGAAAGCCTGGCTACTGAAATGCCATCGTTATCGACAAGCTCCACCCGGCCATTGCGGATATCCGCCTTGAGCAAATCCCCAACCCTCAATTCGGCAAGCGCCTTATGAACTGGATTTGTTAACGATTTTCTCGCGGCATAGTCTATATAGAAATCTTTCATGATCAACATTTGATAGCGAAACCGGGGCAGCACTTCTCGCTGAGCAGGAACGGGACTTCTCCGCAACAAGACTTTGCCCGAAAGAACAGCGCTATGCGGGTTGAAATGATCCTTGAGTGAGAAGAGATGCAAGGTTTCCCTGGCCCGAGACATGGCGACATAATAGAGCCTCCGCTCCTCCTCAAGCTCTGCACCGTGCTCCTGCCGCCATCCTCCTCCCAAAATATAAACATGATCAAATTCAAGCCCCTTGACCGAATGCACGGTGGAGAGAAAGATTCCTTTGCCCAGATGCCCGGAGCGGCGCTGCTCCGTCAGGGTCTCATAGAAATAGTCAAGAATCGTGGGCACAGGTTGCGGGTTGTCACCGGTTTCCTCGGCCCAATCATTGATCATCCCGCGAAGGTTGATCTGCCAGATATTTTCATTGTCCATGTTTTGCGGGAGCAAGCTCAACACATCACTTGCCCGTAACTCTTTTGTCCGATTTTGCTGCAGGTATTCCAACAAAATACAATTTTCCCGGATGCGCGTCAGGCTGGGGAAAGAATGTTTGTCCCAGTTGACGTTGACCTCGATCCCGGCCTGTTCAAAGAGTGCTCGTACCCGATCTAACTCCTTCCATTCCCTTGCCAGGATAGCGCAACCGGCAAAAGAAAAACCGCTTCCCAGGTTATGCAGACGTCTGATCTCTTCCAGCAGGACCAGGGCCTGGTCGTCCTGGTTTGCGACCTCAAAGACCTGTACTTTTCCCTGAACAAGGGGATCCAGGATCTGCCAGTTGCTGCCCGGGGGAAGGTTTTTCCTCGCCCTGTTGATCCGGATGGAGTGATCGGTTTTCATCCGGTCGCTATTGTGGCCGATAAGCATATTCCCGGCGGCAATGATGTTGGCAGTGGAACGATAGTTCTCGACAAGGTAGTGGGTGGACGCCTCGTAATCGTTGTGAAATCTGCGAATAAAATCGACATTGGCCCCTCGGAATCGATATATATTCTGGTCATCATCACCAACGGCGAGAATGGTCATCTTCTCTTCACGTTCCTTTACAGTTTTCCCTGCCAGTAGCGAGACCAATTCGTACTGCTCTTCGTCTATATCCTGGTATTCATCGACAAGAATATGGCTGAATCGCCCTATCAGAGCATCACGGGGAGGATCATCTCCAAACCCCAACACATCGGCCTCCCCCTTCAACAGCCTGATTGCATCCTCAATCAGTCGGGAAAAATCAATTGCTTCACTTCTCTCTTTTCCGGTCAAGCCGACAAGAGACCGCCCGGTCAAGCGCAGGGCAAGGCCATGAAAGGTCAAGGTGGTGATCCCCTGCATGGTGTTGCCTACAAGATCCCGTACACGCCTTCGCAGACTCATCACCGCAGAACGATTAAAACACAGTACCAGGATGGCAGAGGGCCGGACCCGCTTGACCCGGAGCAGGAAGGCTATACGATGGGCCACCACCCTGGTCTTCCCTGATCCCGGACCTGCAAGGACCAGGATATTTTCACTGGTTTCAGCAGCAACAATTGTTTCCTGGGCAGGATTTTGTAAATCATCAACAATACGCTGGTAGGATTGTTCGCTTGTTGCCCGCGAGAGTATCTTGTTTCTGCCGGGGAAAAAACGTTTAATAAAGTCTTCTTTTTCATCATGAAAATAAGAAGCGACCAACCCCCTGGCCATGTTGATTGTATCCAGGGCCCGTTTGGCGTATTCATTCATCACGTGAATCTGGAACGATCGCTCGCCATAGTGGGTTTTAAGGGGTGTAAAGTCTTCTTGACTGTAACTTTTCCCTTTTTTGTCCCTGTTCAGGGAGATGGTCATGGCCTGGTGGAAGACAGCCAGACCTTGCTGCAGATTGACGATGGATTGCTCGTTCATGAAGGTCAGGGCTCGTTCGGCTGCGGCCAGAGGATCTTTGAGTTCAGCCAATAGAAGTAGGTCTTTTCTGAGTGCATCGACAATGGCCTCCAAAGTAAATTCAACCAGAAGCGTTGCAGCGGCGGGAACGCTGGCCTCAACAGTAGCCAGCATTGCTCGAAGAGCGACCGTTGCCGCCTGTTGCCGGATCTTCACTGTTTTTGTCAGTGCGTTCCAATCCCTATGCAGGAACACGGTAAATCGATGATAGCCCCGATTCTTCACCGTCACACTGCCCCGTTGACCGGCAATGCCTTTACCGTCCCTGGAAAGTCCCTGCAGGATCAGGTTGAGGCTGTGAGGGGTGGAGTAATCATGCCCCAGGTCCAGAAGCTGCTGGTTCACCTGGCGCAGATCAAGTTCCAGGGGAATCTCCGTCTCCGCATCCTGGGCCGCCTCTTGTAGGACTTTGAGAAAATCGCCTTCCAGGGAGCAAGTCCGCTGTAACAATTT
>CALZIH010000400.1 GCA_945787305.1 uncultured Desulfobulbaceae bacterium
AATCAACCTTGTTTTTATACTTTGCGAATTCTGTTTTTATCTCATCAGATAAAAATTGCATTTTAGTAATGCCGATACCATGTTCACCGGATAATGCGCCACCAAGTTCAATGACCTTCCGGAAGAGTCTTGATTTTGCCTCCTTGCCCCTCATGTATTCATTGTGATCTTCTTTGTCGATCATGATGTTGACGTGGATATTACCGTCACCGGCATGACCAAAAGTCAGGATTTTGAGTTCAAGTTCGCAGGAAAGGGTTTTGGTGTAACAAACCAGAGCCGGTATCTTCGCCCTCGGTACAACTACATCTTCGCTGATTTTGTGGGGCTTGATGGAAAAGGTAGCCGGTGAAATAGCCCGTCTTGCCTGCCAGAGTTCCTGTCGTTGTTGTTCTGAAGCGGCCTCCTGCAGTGTGACCGCTCGGTCGGCAAGAAAGTGACGGAGCCTGACTGTCTGCTGCTCTACCTCCTCAACGCTTCCGTCAAGCTCAAGGAGCAGCAAGGCATCGGTTTCATCGGGGAGAGGGGTGGTTAGGCGATCGCGCACGACATTGATGGCTGTATGATCCATGTATTCCATAGTGCAGGGCATAATGCCTGATCGTAGAACTTCAGAGACCAGACGAGTAGCTTCTTCAATGTCGGTAAACAGGAGGAGAAAGGTCTGTTTCATTTCGGGCAGAGGAAGGAGGCGAAGGATGAGTTTTGTGAAGACGGCCAGGGTCCCTTCGGAGCCGATTAACAGATGGGTCAGGTCATAGCCGCTGACCCCTTTTTCCGTACGTACCCCGGTGTTGATGATTTGCCCTGTCGGTAAGACGGCCTCGCAGCCGATGATATAGTCGCGGGTAACTCCATATTTGACCGCACTCGGCCCGCCTGCGCACTCGGCGGCATTTCCGCCCAGGGTACAGAATTTCAGGCTGGCCGGATCAGGAGGATACATGAGGCCATCTTTTGCCAGGGTTGTTTGCAATTCACCGGTGATCACCCCTGGCTGGGCAACACAAATCAGGTTGTCCCGGTCGATTTCGAGGATGGTATTCATGCGGTTGGTGACCAGGACCAGGCCGCCTTGTAGCGGCAGGGCGCCTCCGGTCATGCCGCTGCCCGCCCCTCGGGGTACAACCGGAAAACGGTGGGTATTGGCTAGTGCGAGAATGGCCGCCACCTGCTGGGTGGATTCGGGAAAGGCTACGGCATGGGGCATCGTGTTTCCGCCGCTGCCGTCAAAGCTGTAACAGGTAAGCTCTTCCGGCGTTGTGAGAAGATATTCCCGGCCAAGAAGGGTACGTAATTGATGCAGGACCTCCGATTTCATACAGAGAGTATAGCCTGAAATGAAGGAGGTTGCCAGCAGGATCAGGGTAGGCAATTTCAGGTACCGGACAGTTTTGGTTTACCTTTTTTGCAAGATCACTCCTGCCCGCACATACCTGCGGCCCCTGAGAGCGCTTATAAGTCCGCCATAGTGAAATCAGAGAGTGAGTTTCTGATCAGCTACGGATCAGGACTCGCCCTTTTCTCTGAGGAAGGCGGAGTAGCGTTTGTCCGTCTTCATGATGTGATCGATCAGCCAATCTTTAAGAAACTCCATCAGAGGTATCTCCAACTCCGAGGCACCGACATCGAACTGTTTTTGGAAATCGACAACCTTGTTCACCAGTTCCTTATGGATTGCTTTATGTTGCTCGGTTTCCGGATAGTCATAGCGATCAAAAAGCTCTTCTTCGCTTTGGAAATGACTGGCCGTGTATTCGATCAGGTTGCCGAGAATTTTGCCGGTGACTTGTTTCGGTTCACCTTTTTTCATGGCCCTGAAAAGTTCGTTAATGAACGTGACCAGTTGTTTGTGCTGATCATCAATCAGCTGAATATTCACAAGAAGGGAATCATTCCACTCCAAGATGGAGTCCGTACCGGCCTGTCGGCTTGAATCGCTCACACGACGGGCAGCTTCAGTCTCACCAAGGTCAAAGCGACCTGTTTCTTCCTGCAGCTCATTGACAACGGTGGAGAGCAATTGGGCGCTGACCTCAACTCGGACACTGCATTGCCGGGAATTGTTGGCCAGGTCGCTGACCTCGGCAATGTCGTGGGCAACTTCACCGGCAACCGCTGAGCTCTGGGCAACATTATCATTAACCTCGGCAATGCCCTGGGCAGCCTCGGTGACATTGGCGGCAATGTCGGCTGTGGTTGCCGTCTGCTCCTCAACAGCAGTGGCAATGGTGGAGACAATTTCATTAACACTGTTGATAACATCTTGTATCTGGTTGATTTCGGTAACTGTGTCGTCGGTGGAGTTCTGGATGGATTCAATTTTTGCCTTGATCTCGCCTGTGGCCTCTGCGGTTTGTTTCGCCAATTCTTTGATTTCATTGGCGACGACGGCGAAGCCCTTGCCGGCTTCCCCTGCCCGCGCCGCTTCAATGGTGGCGTTTAAGGCAAGGAGGTTGGTTTGTTCGGAAATTTCAGTGATCACTTCAGTAACCTTGGTAATTTCATGGGCTGCCCGACCCAGGGTATTGACCTTGTCTGAGGAGCTTTGAGCATAGCCGACCGCCTCGGTCGTTATTCGATTGGCCTTATCGGTGCTGGTTGCAATTTCC
>CALZIH010000401.1 GCA_945787305.1 uncultured Desulfobulbaceae bacterium
AGGTAATTGAGCTGTTTGGTATAATAATTTTCTGATTATCCGGAGTAAGGATGATAGTACTGAATATGTCTACTTGCTGTACCTTTCCTGTGACGCCGGCAGTCGTAACAGCATCGCCGACTTTGAACGGCCGAAATAGAATCAGCATCACGCCGGAGGCGAAGTTGGCCAAAGAATCTTTGAGAGCCAGACCAATAGCCAGGCCGGCGGCACCCATGATGGCAATGAAAGAGGTTGTCTTAATTCCCATCTGGTCTGCTGCGGCAATGACGACTGCAGCCAGCAGGGCATAGTAAATAATCTTACCCAGAAAACGGGATAAGGTTTCATCCACTCCCCCACGATTCATAGCTTTTCTACCAATATTTGCAAACCACATAGCCAGCCAGCGCCCAATTATAAGAATAACAATGGCTACAATAAAACCGGGACCGTTGGCGATGAGCCAATCTTTGGCAACCTGAAGCAACTCTACATAGTTATCAGGATTCAGGACCTCATCAGGATTCGTCAAGTCTATGAGTTTCTCTGTATTTTCTTCGGTAACCTCTTGTTTTTCTGTTTCTTTCCCCTTGTCGTTCGCCGCCTCGTCAGCGGCTAAGGTGATCGCTGCCAGGCTGAAACATAAAACTACCGTGACAGTGGCTGTTGAAAGAATTTTCATGAGTGTTGCTAATTTCATCTAAGCTCCTTTTGTTTGTTTCCGTTGTACCCTCGCTCCTTATCGAGAGTTAGCACAACAACCTTTGTTGCTATGAATATCCAACCAAGTGAAATGAGTATCGTTATTATAATGTTTTTTTTGTATTGTCAACATGTTGAATTGTATTAAGTTTAAAGAATTGGTTATAGAGATAACCTTTATTCAAATAAACGGTATACGTTTCCAACAGACGAAGAAGGTCTGCCTTGCAGATAATGTGAGTCTCCAGGCATCCAGTGGTGACAGGCGTCACCTGAGAAGAGTGCTCCACGTCTAACGCACCGTGTATCCTCTCCCCTCCATACAGGCGCCAAAGGCCCGATTATATCCATCTCGCTGCTGTTGATATCTTGCCGATTCCTGCTCTGCCCAGGCTTGGTTTTGTGCCTGTTGGTTTGACGCATGATTTCTCCTGCGAATACCCCCACCAACCAAACCGACCGCAGCACCGGCGGCAGCGCCCTTGCCGAACTCACCACCGAGCGAACCACCGAGGCCGCCAATGGCCGCTCCCCGGACAACGCTTCGGCCAACACCTGGGCTACTGGTCTGGGCAGGGGGTGGTGAAGATGCCTGCGGCGTTTTCATGGGGTCAAAACCGGTCTGTTGTTTTGCCCAGCCATAGCACTCGTATTCGTCCCTCTGGATTTGCTGGGCACTCTGACCCTTCTGTGGATAGACAAATGGATCCTGGGCATACAGCGATGCAGGCGTGAACATCAATAAAAGGGCTATATAAAGACTGTTTGTTTTCATATGCTGTTTCTCCATTATTATTTATTCCTGGGTATCGGGAATGACAAACTTCAGCTGCGGCCACACCGCCAACCCGGCAGCTTCGCGGATAATACTGCCCTCTGCCAGATCCAGGGCAATGGATGTCAGGGGCGAATGGGTAATCATTGCTCCTTCGCCGGTAATCCCTTGAAAGCGACCGGTACCGCCGGTCAATTTCATGGAACCCGTGCAATCGCCTACTGTTCCATTACAACTGATTGCGGCAAAAACGGATTCACCATCCGGTGCTGTGATACGGCATTTGCCGGTTGCGGTGGTGGTGGCGTTTACCCTGTCGAGAGTTTGTGTTGTCGGGCAGGTGAAGACCGCCCTGTTGAGTGAGCCGTCGCCATGTTCTATGTACATGGTACCACTGAAGGTGCCGATGAACTGTACCTCGTCGGGACCGGTATGAAACACCTGCCCCTGGCCGACCCAGGCAGCAGCCATTTTTACCTCTCCTTCTCTAGCCAGCGAGGCATCTGCAAGCGCTATGCAGCATGCCGTCAAAACCAACATTTTCCATTTTTCTCTCATGATCTGCTCTCCTTATTGATTGAAGATCGGTTGTAAATTTTTGATATTCTGCTGCATGACCGTTATAAAATCTCCCTGTTTCGGTGGCATCGAACAGGGAGAAAAGATGACGCTTTTCACCTGTATATCGTCAAGATGTTGACGAGACATGGGAAGAGGGGCTTGCGGCCAAATGATCCAGTGGGCTCGATGCTGTAACGCGGTTTTCTCAATTTTCTGCCAGTTGATCGTGCTCGGATCGGTATCAGGCGCCAAAAATACGTTGTGGGTGTACAGCTGATAACGACGAGCCAGATACTGATAAATGGGGAGGGACACGAGAACAGGTATATCCGAGGTGTTGTGCCCATCAAGGGCGAGCAGGTCGTTTTTTAACAATTCGAAATTTTTTGTCAACTTGGCCTTGTGCTCGGGAGCCTTTTTGGCAAAGGCCTTCCAGATTGCTCTTGCCTGCAGGGCGGCCTGGCTGAAATCAAGCCAGGTTGTCGAGGCGGAATGGGCATGAGAATGCTCTCCGCGAGGACCGTGACTGTGGGTGACGTTTGATTCAACCTCAATCAGGTTATATTTGAAGGCCCGCGAAGTATCGACGATACGCAGCATGGGTAAACTCACTTTACTGGTCCACCGATCGTAACCGGCACCGTTGAGGATAATCAGGTCGGCTTTTTGTATTGCCTGTATTGTTGTAGTGTCAGGCGCCCACGAGGCAGGATCAACCTGGGGAGGTACAGGAAATACCACCTTGGCGTGATTGCCACCGATACGCTTGGCGAAGTACGTCAGCGGGTAGTTGAAGCCGTAGACTGTGAGCGCCTTTTCCGCATACGCAGGTAAAGAGACTGCCCATATCAAAAGGGTCAGAAAGAGTATTTTTCGGTGATAAGGGGCGCACATCTTGAAATTGTTTACTTGCTCTTGATGCTTAAGAAAAGTTTTTATTGTTTACTGATTATCATCAAAACTCAGCTTGAGAGTAGAATTGCCTATGCGGCCTTCATAGTAGGGGACTGAATTTTTTTCACCAATCCGGGAGACAGATTAAATTTTTCTAATAAAATATAAACGATATAGCCAGTTGGATAGTTATCGGTGGTGAAAATCATTCTGTCCCCGGTGTAGAAAAATATAATCAGTCCCCTCGCCGAGCAGGACTAGCTGAGGATTGATGGTAATCAATTATTGTTTTAATGAGTCTAAATCTTCCAGGCCCGGCAGTTGACTTTCCCAGGCCGACCCTGTTTTTCCTGCCTGATAACCAACGTCAAAAAGAGTGTTCATATAGTCGGTGTCAAAGGCATCGTGTTGCCCGGTTTGAAAATCAGCAGGGATTCCAGTGTAATAAAATGAAATTCCGGTCATCTTGGCAATGACATAATTACGAAAGATATCGCCCAGAGACTGGGAATTAATCATTATATCAACCGTACGGTTTGCAATACCAACCAACTCCCTCGGTGCCGGCTCCCACTTTGGTTTGATTGCTGAATTACGGATCAGGAACACTTGCGCGTTGATCGGTTGTCCTGATTGTCTCTGTTTGACAAGAATATTGGCCAGTGTTTCAATCCCAAAAACTTGGTTAATCAATCCTCCGTCAACATGCATTTCATCATAATGCGCTGTGTCGGTATTGATTTGAATATAGACAGGAGGGAATGCAATGGGAATCGACGCCGACGCCAGCAGGATATTTCGAAACAGCTCTGGAGCTTCAGGATGACCCGACAGGGCAATAGCCCCCATGTCCCAAACAATCATTTGCCCGCTGTCCAGATGGGTTGTGCCAATAAAAAGACGTCGACCTTTTTGGTGCTCCATACCGATGTGTTGTATCGCCTGATCATCAACGTAAGTAGTAAGCAAATGGGCAAGAGGCATGCTGTCGGCAAGAGCGTCCCGGCTTGAAATCATTTCACGAATACTTCGTATGCTATAGATGTTGTCAGCAGAAATTTCGGTGTAGACAGCCCGTAAAGAGTCATCATACGCTGAACCGAGAAAAGCAAATGGCGACATCAGCGCTCCTGTACTGATACCCGTGACAATATCAAATTGAGGTCTGCTGCCCTCTGTTGACCAACCATTGAGCAGGCCAGCGCCAAAGGCGCCGCCATCACCTCCGCCGGACAGGGCAAGCATGGTCAAGGTGGCATCAGTATGCGCATATTTTTTTAGAAGCGGCGTAAGGCTGGAGGTGAAAAACGCTTCCATGTCTTTTTTATTCCACGGGTCAACAAAAACACGAATCTTTTCCATTTGCAATGGTCGAACCCTGGTGACCATGTTTTCTGGAACAGGATTGCGTTTCGGTGCCGCACAACCTTGCAGGAAAAGTACAAGGATGCCCACACTGCAAATGAAGAACAGTACAGAGCGACACAATGGAAATTGTCTGCCTTGAAGGTGCAAGTTTTTCATCGCTACTCCTGTTTCAGGTGGTTCACCTGGATCCGTGAGCCACTGCCGGACACCACGGATTCAGGGTTAGATAAAAAGAGCCCGTACCAGGGATTGGTCGAATCGACTGATCAGTACAAGTAGAGCACTGCAAATTACACCGCTTGCCAGAAGTATAATAACCACCTCCGCCCCCAGTAATCGTGCGACAGTCGCACGGCTGCAGCCCAGTTTGAAGATGACTTCGATCTCTTTTTCCCGCAGCCTGAGTGAAAGGGAAAACACCAGAACCAGTGCCAACAGGGTCGCTGTTCCGACGAGGACGATGACTGCGTCAAGTACATTGCGGATCTTGAAAATATTGGCCATCAAGGTGTCGATAACATCTTTGGG
>CALZIH010000402.1 GCA_945787305.1 uncultured Desulfobulbaceae bacterium
ACGTCAACATTGTTAAATGCGTCCGTGGTTCCCTTGACTTGTACAGACTCCTGATCAATAACCAGACGAGAGACATGGAGAGAAATGTTCTCCGGCACACGCTCGGATATGTCGGCAAGGATATTGAGCACCCGTTTTTCACCGGAAAAGAGGGGAATGGAAACATCGGAGGTCTTCACCTCCTTGAGTTTCGACTGCATCTGTACATACGGATCGCGAATTGTTGTTACTTCAGGAAAGGTCTGTTTAAAAACGGTTTTCATTTCCGCCATCAATTTCGATGAGCGATTATCAAGGACGCGATAATCGCCCCACAAAAAGCCGATGATGGCTACACAGAGCAACGAAAAGGCCGTGGCGGCGGCAAGCAGAGATCGCTTGGTAAGAAACTGCTGCGGGCCGGGAGCAAATTCTCCCTGGAGAAAGTTCAGGTCGGCTGCTGTTTTCTTTTTTTTCAGACCGGTCAAGGCCAACGCCAAGGCCGCATCATACAGGTAGGGATTCCATTGTTCCTGCACGGTCTGCGAAAGACGAATTTTGGGCTGTTCCTCCTGCAGGGTTTTCGCCACTACCTTGAGACCGAGTTCGTGACCGATCAGTTCATGCCACCAATTCTCTCCGATAATGCAGCCGGACAGAACCGCAGTTTTCACGTCATATGCTACCCCTCTTTCCTGCCCATAATAATTCAGACTGCTTTTGATGATGTTGCAGACCCGGGCAATACCGGCCCTGGTGGTTTCCGGATCAAAAACGGACAGCCCTTTTTTACGGGCCACGGGAGAATCGGTAAAAACCTGCTCAGGATAGGCTATCCTTCGCATAAATATCACCCTGTCGTCTACCCACAGCGCAATACATACGGCATGCGTCCCCGCATAAAGAAAAAGGGTCGGCTCATCGTGACCCGACTCCTGTAAATGCTCCCTGGCCAGCGAATTGATGGCGGGAGTGACCGCCTTGGCCAGAAGATCATTCTTTTCTAAGAGGGGACGAATATCATGCAAATAATCTTTATTTAATGCGCCGACCAATAAATCACTGCCCGACTCCTTTCTGCCGGTGATCCTGAAGTCTATCACCTGTCGCCCCATCGGCCGCAGAAATTGTTCCTCCAGCTCCAGAGGAAGGACCTGCCTCATTTTTTTTCTATCGGTAAAGGGCAGGGTCAAGTTGCGCAGACTCATGATGGACAGCGGCAGGCCAAGGATACAGGTGCCCGCATAGGAGTCAAGCTGCAGGAGTAAGCCGGGTAAAGCAGCCCCGACCTGATCGACGCCCTCAAGCTCCGCCGATGCGCAGGAGAGAACAACCTGCTCGGCCCCCAGTTGTTCAACAACAACCGCGCACAATTGTTCTTCCTGAATGTCGAGACCGAGAATACGGGTTGCCATATCAGTTAACTACGTCTTGTGTGAGTATACCGTCTACCATCACTCCACCTTCCAGCTCAGGAGGTTCTGTGCATGGGTTGCGTTATCACGCTCTATCTTCCCCGTTCCCGTCAGTTGCAAACCATTACCACCGGTAACGGTTATTGTGCAGAGAAAAAGGAAGCTTTCCACAGTGAGTAAATTCCTATTAGCGTCCAGATTATCACTGACATCTCCAGGAATATCATCAACCTGGCGGTACCAACCTGTATTTTTCAACGCATCCAGGTTATCAGAATCGTTCCTGAACGCATCAAGTTGCTCCGCCATCTCCATGGTCAAACCCTCAGCCAATGCCTGCAAAACTTGCGGGGGTGCGGTATTAATATTAATCTTGCCATCTTGGCCGTCAATGGTCAAATAGTCTATAATTCCATAACGTTCACCGTCACCATAGACAATTTCTTTGGTAAAACCTTTCACAAGGCGTAGCTCTTCCAAATACTGCAAGGGGCCGTTTCTGCATGCATAAGGCCCAGCCAGTGATTTATAATGTCCGTCCTCGGCTCCGTTGTCCCGTTCATCGTCATCCTCATCCAGCCAGTCAGCAAGGGCATCAAACAGCTCGTCGGCTTCATCCTGCTCCTCTACGACAAAGTGGCCGGATAGCAGAAAACGGCGCCAGAGCCCCCGCTGTAATTGTTCATATTGTTGTGGTGACAACTGGTTCGATTGCCGCTGACCTTGTTGCTGGCCTCGTTGTTGTTGCTGCATCTTCTTTAACTCTGCAGCACTGAGCCAGAGTCGGTTGACCTGAATCAGGCCGCTCAGATCGTCGACCTCAAACACCAACTGCTCAGCACCCAGAAGACTCTGGACATTTTCAAACTCCAGGGCTTCCCATTCATCCTGGAGCGTATCAACCTTGTCACCCTGGGCATCACTATACAGTGCTGCCCGCAAGAGGCTGAGCCCGGAATGCAGCTGCGCATTTAAGCGCACAGCCTCGGTCTGGTTTGCCGAAACCTGCATTTGCCAGTTGACACTGGTTGCCAGCTGCACGGTCACGGCAACCAAAAAACTGATGGCGGCCAGGGTGATCAACAAGGCCATGCCCGATGCATTGCACAGCACTTTCACCCTAAACCCCATTTACGACCATGCCCACCGGGATCTGCAAGCCCAGTTCAA
>CALZIH010000403.1 GCA_945787305.1 uncultured Desulfobulbaceae bacterium
CAGGTCGTCCACTGTCAACTTACTGGCATTACCTGATATGATGGTAACGTGTGAATTGTGATGGAATCGTAAAAAGTCAAAAACGCAAATTGCACAGTACGGAAATAGAAAGAGCTATAAAGCCGATTTTTCAACCCTATGCCCACCACAGGTTCATTGGATGGGGGGGGGATACGCGTAAAGAAAGGTCATATCGCTCTAAATCCGCTATCGTTGGGCTCGTGCAGTGGTCGGAAATTTTATTTACCATCATCGCCTGCTGTTGTTTTGCCTCGGAAAATCCAGTAGCTGTAAGTGGTGTAGGTCAGGATAATCGGTAATAAAAAAGACATGACCACCAGCATAAACTGCAGGGTCGTCTTGCTGGCTGCAACCTCCTGGACGGTCAAGCCGGCAGAGCCGACAGTCGGGATCATGCCGGGATAGAGACCAATGGACAGGCCGGTAAAGGAAAAAATGATAATCAGCCAATTCCAGACCAGCGGAGCTACTGTTTTTTGTAGACGCAGGCTCCGGAAGTACAGAACAAAGGCGATCAAGGTTAACAGGGAAAAAAGGTAGAGCAGGGACGGTGGCCAGGCGCTCCATTTCGATGCCATTTCCCCATGAAGTCTGCTGGTACCGACATAGACCATTACAGAAACAACAAGGGTGAGCCAACCGGAGAGTTTGGCGGTATCATAGCTCCATCGTTGCATTCTTCCAGTGGTTCGGGCAATCAAAAATCCCGAGCCCAGCATCAGATACCCGCAGACGACACCAGCAACGGCAATTGCCGATAAACCGTTCATCCAGTCTGTGGGATGGCCGGCGAATGAATCAGCCTCAACCGCTATGCCGCCCAGCAACCCGCCAAGCGCAAAACCCTGGCCAAGCGTGGTGACCAGGCTGCCGATACCGAAAGAGACGAGCCACACCGGTTTTCCCCTGGCGCCGGCATTGGCATGAAATTCAAAGGCGACACCTCGAAAGATAAGACCAAACAGCATCACGGTAAAGGGAATATAAAGGGCTGAGAGGACAATTGAATAAAAGAGCGGAAAGGCGCCAAACAGAATCCCCCCGAGGATGACCAACCAGGTCTGGTTGCCGTGCCAGATGGTATGGATCGACTGCATCATTTCGTTTTTGTCTTCCCAATCCCTTGAAAAAAGCGTCAACATGCCGATGCCGAGATCCGCACCATCGGTCAACGCATAATAGAGCAGGAAAAAACCGACAAGTACCAGCCAGATGGTCGGCAGATTTGCATTTATTAATTCCATGGCAGCCTGTCCTGTTGAATGTGTTTTCTTTGCAGAAGCTCACCTTTTCGTATCAAGGGCAGCATCACCCCTTGCCGCTGTGTTCAGGAGATAGGCTCAGGTCGGGCCCTTTATTGAGCAGACGTTTTGCAAAAAAGAGAAACAGTATAAACAGCAGGGAGTATATTCCCACGAACCCGAGCAACGAGGCCGCCACTGTTTCTGCGGGAAGCCTGCTCACCCCCTGTTCGGTCCGCAAAACCCCCTGGATGACCCAGGGCTGCCTACCCACTTCGCGGACAATCCATCCTGCCTCCATGGCTATATAACTCAAAGGGATCGCCGCTATCCAGCTGTAAAGCAACCATTTCTGGCGACCAACCCGTTCCGGAACCAGTTTCCCCTGTTTCCAGGCCCACAAGGACCAGAGCATCAGCAGAACGAGCCCGCCACCAATAACCAGCATAATGCGGAAGGAATAGAAGGTGAGGAGCAAGGGCGGCTGATCTTCTGCCGGAAATTCCCGCAGACCGATAACCTGCCCGGTCGGTGAATGGGTGGTGATCAGACTGAGCGCATAGGGCAGACTGACGGCCCAAACGTTGTCCTGTAGTTTTTTATCCGGCCAGGCCAGGATATTCCAGGCAGCGCCTTCCCCTTCAGGATTCGTTTGCCAGTGGGCCTCGATTGCTGCAAGTTTGGTCGGCTGATGACGAAAAACCGACTTGCCTGCTCCATCGCCAATCAGCACCTGAAGGGTGGTAACAAAAATGGCGGCCACGATCATCATCTTGAAAGAGGTAAGAAAAAATTCTACATGTTGCCTTCGCAATATGTACCAGGCACTGATTCCGCCGATAACAAAAAGAGAAATTTCCAGACAAGCCAACCACATATGGCTTATCCCCCAAAAAGCATCAGGATTGGTTATCGCCGCGAAGGTGTCTTTGAGGATAAAACGGTTATTGATAAAATCGCCTCCGACCGGGGTCTGCATCCAGGAGTTGGCCACCATGATCCAGAAGGCGGAAAGAGAACCACCAAAAGCAACCATGGCGGTGGCCAGTAGATGCATCTTTGCCGAAACGCGGCGCCAGCCGAATGCCATGATTCCTAAGAATACCGCCTCCAGCATGAAGGCCATGGACGCCTCGAATCCCAGCAGATGGCCGAAGATATCGCCGCCGGCAGTGGAGAAAAGACTCCAGTTGGTGCCGAACTGAAATTCCAAGGGGATACCGGTTACCACACCCACTGCAAAGTTGAGCAGGAACAATCGCATCCAGAA